>CAYMSG010000420.1:0-3490 GCA_964392955.1 uncultured Chitinophagaceae bacterium
CTGATGGATACAGCGCATTGCAATTAGCATTCGGCGAAAAGAAAGAAAAGAACACCACTGCTGCCGAAAAAAATCACTTCGCTAAAGCAAACACTTCTCCCAAGAAGATCGTAAAAGAATTCCGCAACTATTCTCTCGAAAAAAATATTGGTGAAACCATCACAACCGACATTTTCGCTGAAGGCGACAAAGTGGAAGTGGTAGGTACTACAAAAGGTAAAGGTTTCCAGGGTGTTGTAAAACGCCATGGCTTCCACGGTGTAGGCGGTCAATCGCACGGTCAACACGATCGTCAGCGTGCACCGGGTTCACTGGGTAACTCTTCTGATGCTTCACGTGTAATGAAAGGTATGCGTATGGCTGGCCGTATGGGTGCAGACAGAGTAAAAGTAAAAGGATTGAAAGTGTTGAAAATTTTCCCTGAAAAGAATTACATCCTTGTGAGCGGTTCTGTACCAGGCTACAACGGTTCAATCGTATACATCCAGAAGTAAACAAACTAATTCAAGAAGTCATGCAAGTAGACGTTTTAAATAAATCAGGAAAAGCAACAGGTCGTACGGTGGAATTACCGGAAGAAATTTTTGGTATCGAACCAAATGATCATGTGATTTACCTCGCTGTAAAGCAATACCGTGCTGCACAGCGCCAGGGTACGCACAAAGTGAAAACACGTGCAGAAGTACAGGGTGCCAGCCGCAAGCTTCACCGCCAGAAAGGTACCGGTGGTTCACGTAAAGGTAATATCCGCAACCCTTTGTATAAAGGCGGTGGTACCATCTTTGGACCAAAACCTCACGGTTACGATTTCAAACTGAACCGTAAAGTAAAAGACCTTGCGAAAATGGGAGCTCTTGCTTACAAAGCAAAAGAAAACGCCATTGTAGTGGTAGAGGACTTAAAGATGGATACTCCGAAAACAAAGGAATTCATGAGTGTGTTGACCAACCTCAACATTGCCGGTAAAAAAGCATTGGTGGTGATCCCTGATTACAACGACAATCTCTACCTCAGCTTACGTAACGTTCCTTCAGTTGTTGGTTCATTACTCGCTGATGTAAATACATACGATCTCATCAACAGTGATGTACTCGTATTAACTGAAAGCGCTGCAAAGATTTTTTCGGAAGAAGAAGCTGCAGCATAATTGATCATTGAACTGAATAAACAACGTCCAGATGAGACAGAGTGAAATTTTAATAAAGCCGATTGTATCTGAAAAAAGCAATCGTTTAACCGAGAAAAAGAATACATACGCTTTTCGTGTAGGTCGTAAAGCCAACAAGCTGGAGATCAAAAAAGCAGTAGAAGAATTCTACAATGTAAAAGTTGCTGATGTACATACGATGGTAGCTCCCCGCAAGAGCAAAAACCGTATGACCAAAGCCGGTTATATCCAGGGTAGCAAACCTGCTTACAAGAAGGCTTATGTAACTGTTGCTGAAGGCGAAACAATTGACCTGTACGGAACAGTATAATTTAGGAATAACGAATGGTAGATCAACTACCGCAAAAGTTGAACAATAAAAGTTTTTAAAAATGGCATTAAAGAAATACAAACCGGTAACAGCAGGCACCAGATGGAGAATCGGGAATGCATATGCTGAGATTACAACCGATACGCCTGAGAAGTCGTTGCTTGAAAGTGTAAAGTCAACAGGTGGTCGTAACGCCCAGGGCCGTCGTTCTATGCGTTACATCGGCGGTGGTAACAAAAAGAAATACCGTGTAATTGATTTTAAACGCAGTAAGAAAGATGTTCCTGCAAAAGTTGCATCTATTGAATACGATCCAAACCGTACAGCATTCATTGCACTGTTGCATTATGCTGATGGTGAAAAGCGTTACATCATTGCCCCAACCGGTTTAACCGTTGGTTCAACCGTAGTAGCGGGTGATGCAGTGGCACCTGATTTAGGTAATGCACTTCAAATGAAGAACATGCCATTGGGTACCAACGTTCACAATATTGAAATGCAACCCGGCCAGGGTGGTAAGTTGGTACGCAGTGCAGGTACAAGCGCACAGTTAACCAACAAAGAAGGAAAATATGCAGTGTTGAAAATGCCAAGTGGTGAGTTGCGTAAGTTACTGATCAACTGTTATGCAACAGTAGGTGTGGTAAGTAACAGCGATCATAGCCTGGAGCAAGCTGGTAAGGCCGGTGTTAACCGTTGGAAAGGGATTCGCCCACGTAACCGTGGTGTTGCAATGAACCCTGTTGATCACCCGATGGGTGGTGGTGAAGGCCGCAGCAGTGGTGGTCACCCACGCAGCAGAACCGGTAAGTATGCAAAAGGCGAGAAGACTCGTTCGAAGCATAAGGGTTCTAACAAACTCATCATCCAGCGTAAGGATGGTAAAAAACTGGCGAAGTAATTTGAAATCTTAAATCGATCCTTCGGCTCCGCTCCGGATTCAAAGGAAGAACAGTAAAAAATAAAACATGGCTCGTTCGATTAAAAAAGGTCCTTATGTAGCAGCTCACCTCGAAACAAAGGTGCTCGCTATCAACGAGGGTAAATCAAAGAAAGGTGTAATTAAGACATGGAGCCGCCGCTCTACAATTACTCCCGATTTTGTTGGTCACACGTTTGCAGTGCACAACGGAAACAAATTCATTCCTGTTTATGTAACCGAATTTATGGTAGGTCATAAGCTGGGCGAATTTGCACCAACAAGAAACTTTAAAGGACACTCAAGTAAGAAAATAGCGTAATGGTAAAAGGCGAAAGGTAAAAGGCAAAAGGATTCAACCTTATAGCTTATACCTTCAACCCTCAACCTTAAAATAAAAGAAATGGAAGCAGTAGCAAAACTCAGAAATTATCCCACGTCACCCCGCAGAATGCGTCTGTTGGCTGATGAGATCCGTGGTATGGATGTTGAAAAAGCACTGGCTATGTTGGAGTTTCATCCTCAACATTCAGCCACACCGCTTGGTAAATTATTGAAAAGTGCCATCAACAACTGGGAACAGAAAAACAGCGGTGAAAGTGCAGCTGACGCCTCATTGATTGTGAAAACAATTTTTGTTGACGGTGCACGTATGGTAAAGCGTTTGCGCCCTGCTCCACAGGGTCGTGCTTACAGAGTAAGAAAGCGCAGCAACCACGTAACGATTATCGTAGATAAAAAAATTAATTGATCAAAATTTTATAAACCATTCTATGGGTCAGAAAGCAAATCCAATTGGTAACAGGTTAGGGATCATCCGCGGATGGGAAAGTAACTGGTATGGCAGCAAAAAAGACTATGCCGGTAAACTGATCGAAGACAACAAGATCAGAACTTATCTGAATGCCCGTATCAATAAAGGCGGTATCGCTAAAATTGTGATTGAGCGTACACTTAATAAACTGATTGTAACCATTCACACATCAAAGCCTGGTATCATTATCGGTAAAGGTGGCGGTGAAGTTGATCGTATCAAAGAAGAGTTGAAGAAATTGACTGGTAAAGAAGATGTACAGATCAACATTCTTGAGAT
>CAYMSG010000421.1:0-3452 GCA_964392955.1 uncultured Chitinophagaceae bacterium
GTACGCATTCCAAAGACAGTGTGGACTATCCTGATTTTGCACATCCGGTAGCAAGTGCAGTTGAAAATGGCGAAGCGGCCTTTGGTATTTTACTCTGCGGCAGTGCTAACGGCGTGGCTATTACTGCCAACAAACACCAGGGCATCCGTGCAGGACTTTGCTGGGGCGAAGAAATTGCACAGCTGGTAAGGGCACATAACAATGCCAATATCATTTGCATTCCTGCCCGTTTTGTGCGGGAAGGCGATGCCGAAAAAATGGTGCACACGTTTATGACAACCGAATTTGAAGGGGGGCGTCACGGGTTACGTGTAGGAAAAATTGCCTGCTCGTAAAAAGGAAAGACGGTTTTATACCATTCATACAACTATCCCGCCAATGGCGGGATTTTCATTTATATTCGGCATTCAAAAAATTGAATGCATGAGGACATACTTACTGGCCGCACTTAGTTTGCTGGCACTTTCAGCTTCGGCACAAAAGAAAAACAAAAGCGCCGAGCAGTTTTCAAAAACAATCACACAGGAAGATCTTAAAACACACTTGTACATCCTCGCCGCACCGGAAATGGAAGGAAGGGAAACAGGTATGGAAGGTCAGCGTAAAGCAGCGGAGTATCTGAAACAACAGTTTCAACGTATTGGTATTGCACCTGCCAACAACGGCAGTTACGAACAGTTTTATCCGCTGTACAAAGACACGCTGAAAGAGGCAAAGATTGCTATCAACGGCAAATCATTTGTGTTTGCGAAGGATTTCACGGCTTCGCTAAACAGCATCAACAGTTCATCGATGTACATCAGCGAAGTTGTTTATTTAGGTAAAGGGGATACGGTAACCGATATAAAAGGGAAAGCTGTAATCCTTGCTGGTAAACAACCAACCCAGCAGGAAATTTTTAGATTGTACCAACGTCAGCCGGCAGTCTTACTGGTTGTTCAGCAAGGTATCGATAAACAACCTTCTCCACTGAGTGGTCGTATGTACTTTTCGTTGTATCGCTCACGCCAGTCAGCTACCTCGATTCGTATTTCAGAAGAAATGGGCACAGAAATTCTGAAAAATGATTTCGCTGCAGCAAAGGATCAGTCTCTCGGAACCAAAGTATTCAATACTGAACTGGCAATTACGTTCAATAAAGAAATACAAACTATCCAGGCGTCAAACGTGCTGGGCATGATCGAAGGAACGGATAAGAAAGATGAGTGGGTGGTGATTTCTGCACACTACGATCATGTGGGTATTATTGGCGGTAAAATTCATCCCGGTGCGGATGATGATGGCAGCGGTACTGTAGGTGTACTGGAAATTGCCGAAGCATTTGCGAAAGCAAAAGCAGCCGGCAAAGGTCCACGCCGCAGTATTTTGTTTTTAGCTGTGAGTGGAGAAGAAAAAGGATTGTGGGGAAGTGCATATTATGCAGATCATCCGGTATATCCACTGGAAAAAACCAGTATTGATATCAACATCGATATGATCGGACGTAAAGATGATAATCTGAAGTCGCTCGACAGTAACAATCATGTGTACTTAATTGGTGATGATAAGCTGAGCAGCGAATTACCACGCTTTGTTGACAGCATCAACAACATGTACATCAAAATCATTACAGATCGTAAATACAACGATCCAAAAGATCCGAATCGGTTATACTACCGCAGCGACCATTATAACTTTGCTGCAAAAGGAGTTCCGATTGTATTCTTCTTTGATGGCATTCATAAAGATTATCACAAACCAAGCGATACGCCTGATAAGATCAACTACGATCTCCACGAAAAGCGTACACGTTTGGTCTTCTTCCTGGCATGGGATGCAGCCAACCGCAACAATATGTTTGTAAGAGATATTCCCTTGAATGTTCCTCCGAGATAATAATTGAATTGAACGAAATAAATAACCCCGGCAAGTTGCCGGGGTTATTTATTATAAGGTTGTCTGGAATCAACCCATTGATTTTATGAAAAGAAAAGTATCAGCAACTGCGCTGCAATAATTCGCAGGATCATTGTTAACGGATAAACTGTTGCATACGTAACAGATGCTACTTCGTTTTTTGCCAATTGTGTTGCGAAGGCCAAAGCAGGGGGATCGGTACTGGCACCGGAAAGCAAACCACACACTTCAAAAAATGTTTTGCGAAATATATAGTGGGCGATCATACCTACAATCAACAATGGTATAATGGTAATGGTCAAACCCATTGCAATCCACAACCACGCATTGTTACCACTTAATGCTGTTTGCAAATTGGCACCGCTGCTTAAGCCCACACTGGCAAGGAACAAACTGATCCCTAATTCACGCAACATTAAGTTGGCACTGTACGTAGTGTATTGATTCAAATACAGTTTACCACCATACCTGCTTAATAACAATGCAATGAGTAATGGACCGCCGGCCAAACCAATTTTTACCGGTACGGGCATATCAAAAAAGTACATGGGGATACTCCCGAGCACCACACCCGCAACAATGCCAATAAAAATTGGCGCCAGATCAGGCACATCCAGTCGCTTCAACTGATTACCGATGGTTTTGGTGACCATTTCCACTCCTTCTTTAGTGCCCACTACTTTCAGCTGATCACCAAGTTGCAATACAATATCGCCATGCGCCACCATTTCCACCCCGGCACGGCTTAAACGGGTTAATGTAAAATCGTGTTGGTGCAGGGCAGCAATATCGCCTAAACGTTTATGTGTTACATCCGGTTGGGTAACCACCACAATGCGTGAAATCAATTCGCTTTGCGGAACTTCTTTCAGGTTCATTTTGCTTTCTTCACCAATAATCATTTTCAATACTTCTAACTGGTCTTTATGTGCAACGATCAGCAACACATCATTTTCTGACAAGTGTGTTTGCGGTGTTGGCGTAACAACAGTGCCGTTGTGAAATAATCTCGACACCACAATCGGCTCTTTCAACAATTCAAAAATGGTACGCAGTTGTTTGCCGATAAGTTGTTTGTTCTGCATGATTAAATGAATCGAAACCGGTTTGTTTGATTTCAATACGTCCAGCTTGCGGTGCAGTTCCCGTTCTTTTTCAAGATTCACACGGAATATTTTTTTGAGAATAAGCAGGGCGGCAATAATTCCAAATACACCAAATGGATATACCAGTGCGTATGCCAGCGTAATAAACGAAGTGTCGCTGGCCGGCAATTGCAGATCTTTGGCGGCTGCCTGTGCAGCACCAAGTCCCGGCGTATTGGTAACCGCACCACTCATTACACCGGTAAGTGTGGTAATCGGTTGTTGTAAGAAAAAATAAAAAGCAAGAACAGTAAGCACACCAATACCTACCACCAACGCTGCCAGCCCGTTTGTAACTGCTGCATTTTTTTTGAGTGAAGAAAAGAAACCCGGCCCTACCTGCAGACCAATGGAGTACACAAACAGAATCAATCCGAATTCTTTCAAGAAGTGTTCTGTTTCTTTATTTAC
>CAYMSG010000422.1:0-3445 GCA_964392955.1 uncultured Chitinophagaceae bacterium
CATCCAGGTTGGGTGTTTCAATTTTCTGTTGACCATAACAACCCAGTTCGCCATAGCCGAGATCATCCGCAAAAATGAAAATGATATTCGGGCGCAGGTCTTTTTGTGCCTGTACAGAAAAGCAACAGTAACAGCAAAACAGCAACAGCAAAAGGATACGATTCATTCGTTTTAGTTATGGCTTCGCAGCGTTTAACATGCATTACAGTTAATTCCTGCTACCTCAGGGTGCCGGAACCTTCGTTGGCAAGTTAGTGTACTTTCACAAGTAATGTTTACAGTTTTACGGGCAATCGATTGCATGGAAAGGGGATGAGCCCGATTGTTTTTCATCAATGAAACCGTGCTCTTGTAAAGTTGCGTCAAGGTTTGTGAAGACAGGAACCATGGCAGCGGGAACTATGGCAGCGGAAAGGGGAAACCAGAAAATAACTATCTTGCAGCTATCTTCAATTTCTGTCCTGCATGCGAAAATTTGTGAATCCTTTACTGTTTACACTGGCATTGACCATTATTATTGCCGAGTGTACAATGGTTGTCTATCGGTCCAAGTTGCCCTTCAATGTTGCCTATGTGATCATTGCCGTCAATTTCATTTACTTTAATTTCATCTTTTTCCCCGATGTGCGCAGGCGTTACCGTGCACTGAAACAAGCGGGTAAATAGCAGGATTGAAATATATCAACTGCGAACCAAACAGCGATAAAGCGGAAACCTTACCTTTCAGGCTGAACTAATTTTACAGCCATGTCTTACTCAGCAAACGACGAACGTTACCAGCACATGCAGTACCGCCGCTGCGGCAAAAGTGGTATCCGGTTATCAGCACTTTCACTGGGCCTGTGGCACAACTTCGGCTATGTGGATGATCAAGCGGTGTATCGCAAAACACTGCACACTGCATTTGATTGCGGGATTACTCATTTCGACCTGGCGAATAACTACGGACCGCCTCCCGGCAGTGCAGAAATTAATTTCGGAAAGATTTTAAAGAATGATTTTGCTGCTTATCGTGATGAACTTATCATCTCTACCAAAGCAGGGTATTATATGTGGCCCGGCCCTTATGGCGAGTGGGGCAGTAAGAAAAACCTGGTTGCCAGTTTGAACCAGAGTCTACAACGCATGCAATTGGATTATGTTGACATCTTTTATCATCATCGTCCCGATCCCGACACGCCATTGGAAGAAACCATGGCAGCATTGGATTTGATTGTTCGGCAAGGAAAAGCATTGTATGTTGGTTTGTCCAATTACAAAAGTGAAGAGGCAGCCAAAGCATTTGCGATCTTGAAAGAATTAGGTACACCTTGCTTAATTCATCAACCCAAGTATTCGCTGTTTGAACGATGGGTGGAGAAAGATGGTTTGCTCGATGTGCTGGAAGCAAACGGTGTGGGTTGTATTCCCTTCTCGCCATTGGCACAGGGAATGTTAACCAATAAATATCTCAACGGTATTCCCGAAGGCTCACGTGCCACCAAAGGCGTGTTTTTAAAACAGGAACAGATCACCGAAGATGTGTTGGCGAAAGTGAGAGCATTGAACGCAATTGCAAACGAACGCAATCAATCATTGGCACAAATGGCCCTGGCCTGGCTGTTAAAAGATGAACGGGTTACTTCTGTATTGATCGGTGCCAGTTCTTCTGCTCAGTTATTGGATTCGGTTGCGTGTTTGAAGAACCTGGCGTTTAGTGCTGATGAATTAAAGCAGATTGAAACGGTGTTAGGTTAAACGGATGTATTGGGAAAAGAAAAGCAGTATGTAACCACCTACATTGCTGTTGGAATCGTCTGTTGCCACGTGCAGACGCTTTGGTCTGCATTCCGATATTTGTCGTCGGGGCTCGGTTCACAGTTCCGTTTTCATAGCAGCTATCAATTATGGACTTTCCTGTATCTGTATTACAATCGTCTATCGACCGTGGACCGTTGACTTTTTGAACGTCCGCCCGGGGGCTATTTCCCTCTAACTGCAACCAGGCAAAACCATTTGGGTGTTGTGGACTGTCGTCTGTCGACCGTGGACTGTTTTACCATGAACTATGAACAATGATCCATGAACTTTTTCCCATCTAACTATTTTGCCTTATTTTAGAGCTGCGCCTGCAAGTGAACCTGCAACCGTGAACCACCGGAACAGCCAGAACTCCACGCTACACCCCGGACAATTTTATTTTGATTGCTGCGCAGAAGAAGAGTAGGGATGATGTGAGGGAGACTCCAGGAAATTTTTAAAACGATAAGAGCAAAATGTAATCTGTGTATAAGCGTTTAGAAAAGTTTTTGCAGGGATAAATTAAAATTGTATTCTACAAATAAGACCACTAACGCTGTTTATCCAGTGACTTATGAAAGCATAAATAGGGCTGTTAGTCTCAAGTGTAATGCGATACTCAAAATAAACCAAAACCTAACTGTGAAAATTAGAAGAATTAAAATCGAAAACTTTCGCTCAATTAAAAGCACCGAATTCTCGACTACGGATTTTAATATATGTGTTGGACAAAACAACTGTGGCAAGACAAACTTCTTTGAGGCCCTTGAATTTTTTTTTAATGGTGTAAGTAAAGGTGTAAATATCGAAGACCTTAAATTCAAAAGACAAGCTGGAAATGAAATACTAGTTGAAGTTGAATTTGATGAGGCAATAGTAGGTGCTAGTCAAATGCAAAATCAGGCGAATAGAACAAAAATCCAGAATGCTCTTAGCGGTTCCGACACAGTTGTTTTTACAAGAACAAGTGTGATACCCAAAAAAAGAACCATGTTTGTTAATGGCTCAGAAGTACAAACTGGAATTGGATTTGACGCAGCACTCAATGACTTTTTTCCAAGATTTGAATATGTAAGTACAAAACAATATTACGACTCCTTCGCCAAGTATTCAAAAACAACTCCAATTGGCATTATGCTTTCTGGAGTGTTAAACACGATACTTGAAACAAATCGACAATATCAAGAGTTTCAGGCGAAATTTAATGAATTATTCGAAGATGACAAGTCACAAATCAAAACAGAATTTGAGGCCATGGGGAACAGGGTGAAGATTCATCTTGAAAAACAATTTCCTGATACAACAAAGGTAAAGTTTGAGGTAACTGCACCAGCATTTGATGACCTCCTGAAAAATTTCGAGACTTCTATTGATGATGGAGTTGAAACTTCTGCTGAAGAAAAGGGCGATGGAATGCAAAGAGCTTTAATGCTTGCGATAATTCAATCTTATGCAGACTTTAGAAAACAAAATGATGACTTAGGGAAATCCTTTCTTTTCTTTATTGACGAAGCCGAATTGCATTTACACCCTACTGCGCAAAGGAGTTTAAAAAACGTACTCCATACTTTATCACAAAGCACCGACCAAGTTTTTATTAATACACATTCATCTGTATTTGTTGCCGACAACTATCCCCAACAATCTCTTTTCAAAGTTGAAAAAA
>CAYMSG010000423.1:0-3439 GCA_964392955.1 uncultured Chitinophagaceae bacterium
TCAAGACTGGTAGAAAGCCCTCTTGCATACGTAATACGAATGATCAAAAACAGGATCAATAAAACCAGTAAACTGAAAATGATAAAGACATTGGCATAGAGCGATAACAAGATCAGTCCAAATAATACCTGGATGAGTGCAGCAGGCACATCGAGCAATAAACGACTGAGACTTTTTTCAAGATTGATGGTATCAAAAAAACGATTCACAAATTCAGGAAGGTAGTACTGATCGATCTTTTTCAAATCAAGACGGGGAATACGCCAGGCAAATTCAAACGAATAACGGGTGAAAATGCGCTGCTGAATTTTTTCAATGATTTTCATTTGGTTTACCTGCAATAAGCCGGTAAAGAACACACTGACTACCACCAACACAATCAACACCACTATTGATGTGGACAGACGGCCCGCCAATACAAAATTGATTATGGCTTGTATACCCAATGGCACAGCCAGTTGCAGCACACCCGCCAGGATTGCATAAAAATAAATTGCACCTATCTCCTTCCGCTCCAGGTTCAATACCTGTAATAAGCGTTGCAATGGACGTTTGAGGTCCTTTGTCGCTTCGTTATTTGCCATTGGTTCGCCGTTATGTTAAAGAAAGTTACTGATTTAAACCTGCTCCTTTGAACATGTTTAAAAATTGTTTGCAAAAGAACAGCATTTCGCAGTAATTGTTTGCTGATTGTATTTTTTTTAACAACTAACGGTAACGGTCATCAGCACTCAGGCAGTGCAATGGGAATATTGATCGCCAGACCGCCCTCTGCCGTCTCTTTGTATTTGTAATTCATATCTTTTGCGGTATCCCACATGGTTTTCACCACGGCATCCAACGATACTTTGGCATAATCGGGGGTGCTTTGCAGCGCCAGTTGTGATGCGGTGATGGCTTTGATAGCGCCCATCGTATTCCGTTCGATACAGGGCACCTGCACCAGCCCGGCAATCGGATCGCAGGTTAACCCCAGATGATGCTCCATCGCAATTTCGCTGGCCATCAATACCTGCCGCTGTGTGCCGCCCATGCATTCGGTTAATGCGGCCGCAGCCATGGCGCTGGATACACCAATTTCGGCCTGGCAACCACCCATGGCAGCAGAAATGGTAGAACCTTTTTTGAAGATGCTGCCCACTTCAGATGCCGTTAATAAAAACCGGATGATCTTTTCCTCGTCCTCCCGATAGCTATCGGGACCATTGCAGAAACAAACATAGTACATGAGCACAGCAGGAATAACACCTGCCGCACCATTGGTGGGAGCTGTTACCACACGCCCAAACGATGCATTCTCTTCATTCACTGCCAATGCAAAACAACTGACCCAGTCGAGTATATATTTAAAATCGTTGCCACCGCTGCGGATGGCTTCGATCCACTCCTGAAAATCAGTATAGGACTTTTGCTGTAGTAATTTTTTATTCAACCCTGCGCCTCTTCTCTTCACATTCAAACCACCGGGCAAATACCCTTCGGTATGACAACCTTTGTACATACACTCATGCATCACCCGCCAGATATTGAGTACCCCTTGTTTGGTTTCTTCTTCTCTGCGCCATGCATGTTCGTTTTCCATTACCACTTCGCTGATGCTCATGCCGGTTTTCATACACCAGTGCAGCAGATCTTCGGCTGTATCAACCGGGAACGGTAACTGCACCTGTGCGTGGCCGGTAGTTTCTTCGTTTTCTTTCACCACAAAACCGCCACCAATGGAATAATATGTTTCAGCGATGGAAGCGCCATCATGAAAAGAAGCAAGAAAACTGACAGCATTGGGATGATAAGGCAGACTCTCTGTCATCAAAAATTCAATATCCTCTTTCGGATCAAACTGTATTTCATGTTTCCCGCCTAAAAGTATTTCTTTCATGGCAGCGATATCCTGCACCTTGGCATCAATGGAATTAACATCGAAGGTGACCGGATCATCGCCGCACAAACCCAGTTGAATCGCCACATCGGTTCCGTGTCCTTTCCCTGTTTTCGCCAATGAACCATACAATAACACACGTACGGTTGCCACCTGCTCCAACGGTTGTATTACTTGAAGTGATTGTACAAAACGTTGAGCGGCACGCCATGGCCCCAGTGTATGACTGCTGGATGGGCCAACACCGATCTTAAACATATCGAAAACGGAAATAGGTTCGTACGACAAGCGATTGATTTTTTACAAAAGTAGGTAAACAAAAAAAGCTCCTGCAAATAAATGCAGGAGCTTTCAAACCTCTTTTACTTTTTAGCTGGCTACTGTTACCAGTTCAATATCGAAAATCAAAACTGAATTTGGCGGAATTGAATACTGGCCGGTATTTGGGTTAAATGAACCTTGAGCACCATAGCCCAATGCCGGAGGTACAATCAGTTTTATTTTTCCACCTTCACCCAACAGTGGAATTGTACGTTGCCAAGATTCGATCAGGTTTGATAAAGAAAAAACAGCTGTATTCGTTCCTGTTGTCTGGTCAAAGATGGTACCGTTTGTTAATCTGCCTACATACTTTACAGCAACTGTTGTACAAAGTCCCGGTTTTTTACTGTTGCCCGGTGTTTCAATTACATAATACAATCCTGAATTGCCGAGTTCCACTGCGCCTGTAATATTATTGGCAGCAATATAATCGGTAACCATTGCTTCTTCCTGTGCTGATGCAGATGTGTTACCGGGCGTAACATCACATCCTCCTTTTTTCTTACATGCACTTAACACTGTTACGACCATTACCAACGATAACAAATACTTCATCATAATTTTTTTGGAATTAATTCTTTAATTAATGTTTTTTGAGTTGTTGTTTCAACATTAGCAATGACAATCAGCTTTGCGGCAACGTTGCTTCTGCTTTCTCCTTTTCTTTTAATTCTGCATACCGCTGCTCATTCATTTCCCATTTGAAGCGCATTTTAAAAATGGCATAAAACACAATGATCAACAATACAGCAATTAAAATAAGTGTGAATTGCGTGCCTGATACATAGGGCATGCGTTTAAACCAGCCCCTGAACAAAAAACTCAGCAGCATCGGTAACCCAAACGCAACACCAAGCGGTAAACCCACCAGTAACTGGTTCAACAGTTTTTTTTCATTGTTGCGGTTTTTCTCCCACCACTCTATGAATTCTTTGTCTTTTCCTGACAGCATCTGCCGTTTTTTGCAAAAGTAGGCAACAGCAGGCAGTAGCAGCGTTTATTTCACGAAGAATTACTGAAACGGCTGAAATCACTGCTTTTGTATAAGCAAAATACTGTAAGGAAACAGCTCCACAGGCATTTTGTATGAGAAAAGCAGGTTTTTAAGTAAGTTTGAAAAAAATTATCCGTGAAAATCCAGGACATTTTATCACAATACTTGTACAAAGAGAAATCACTCACCCTTCCGGGGCTTGGCCGTTTTGACCTCGATCCTTCTGTAAATGTGTACGAAGTGAA
>CAYMSG010000424.1:0-3425 GCA_964392955.1 uncultured Chitinophagaceae bacterium
GCGGGGTTGCAGATGCTCGAAATTGAACTGACCATCGCCAAAATGCATATCTGGCATATTGAAATTGAAACTGCGAACGCCTTGCGGGCCTTTGCTTTCGCCCAGTTTTGCTTTTACTTTCTTTTCTTTTCCATCACGTAAATAGGTAATATCTACTTCATCATTTGGCTTTTTGCTGCGGATGGCTTCACTGAGTGTATTGGGAGAAGTGATTTTCTGATCACCTACTTTCGTGATGATATCGCCTTTTTGCAAACCGGCTTTTTCTGCAGCGGTTTCTTTTTGTACTTCTTCCACAAGCGCTCCTTTTTCATGTTCATCCGTAACAACACCTAGCAACGGACCGCCCTTCCATTGAAAGTTGAATTCTTTCATGAAATCTTCACTGTTGAATTGATTCCAGCCGCCGGGTCCGCTGCGGTACATGCGGGGTGCTGTAACACGAACTCTTGGTGAACGGAACACGAACTCATCATCCCCATCGAACCGATGGATGATAATATCCTTATCGCCTTTTTCAACGGGTTTTCCGTTTACGGTTACTTTATCGCCTTCAATTACAATCGTTGTCTTCTCTGTTTTATCCCCTTTTTTACGGATGATGATCTGCTCTTTCTTTTCTTTTACTTCTTTTTTATCCTGTGCTGTGGCAGAAACTGCCAGTTGGGTAGCGGCTACAAATGCCAACGCATACATTGAAATTCGTTTCATATAAATAAGGTTTTTGTTATTGACAGGGCTAATGTACGAAAATTTTCTTATTTACGAATAAATTCGGAGATTTTCTGATTTTTTAACATTTTGGCAGCCGGAAGATGAGAAAATAAAACCGCCGCAGATGGAAGCTACGGCGGTAGTAATGAATGTGTCAGACGCTCTTCGAGACGTCAGACACTATAATAATCCTTTCACTTTTTCAATTACCTGTTGCAGGTTGCCGGCATCTTGTCCACCGGCAGTAGCCAATGTTTTTTGTCCACCACCTCCACCTTTGATGAGTGGTGCGATATGTTCCTTTATGATTTTACCCGCATCCAGGTTTTTTGCAGCAGCAACCGTATCGCTGATACCAACAGCTACAAATGGCTTTCCGTCAATGTTGGCACAAAGCACAGCCACATAATCATTGAGATTTGTTTTAAGATCAAAACAGATCTTCTTCAATGCATCTGCATTGCTTACTTCAACGATATCGCCAATGAATGTAACTCCGTTAATGATCTCATCTTTTTGCAACAGTTCGTTACGTAATACAACCAGCTGACGTGCTTCCATCCGCTCCAATTTCTTTTTCAGTTCGTTATTTTCTGCTTGCAGATTTTCAATTGACTTACTGAGATCTTTTGGATTTTTTAATAAACCCCGAATTTCACGAATGGATCCGAATTCATTATTTACAAATTGTTCTGCAGCAAACCCTGTAACTGCTTCCACACGACGAACACCTGCAGCAACGGCTCCTTCGGATAGTATTTTAAATAACCCTAATTCACCAGTATAGCCAACATGCGTACCGCCACACAATTCAATGGAATAATTTTCATCCATAATCACCACCCGCACCACATCAGCATATTTTTCACCAAACAATGCCATTGCACCTAACGCAATTGCATCATCTTTCGGCATTTCTTTTATTACAACAGGAATGTTAGCCCTGATCTTTTCATTCACCAATGCCTCAACCTTTGCCATTTCTTCATCGGTCATTTTTGCAAAATGTGAAAAATCGAAACGGAGGTATTCATCATTTACCAAACTTCCTTTCTGCGCCACATGTGTCCCCAGTACATTACGCAATGCTGCATGCATTAAGTGTGTAGCTGAATGATGTACTGTTATTTTTTTTCGACGATCTGAATTCACCTTCGCAGTAACCAACCCCGTAATGTTGGCGGGCAGTTGATCAACAAAATGAATAATGAGATCATTCTCTTTTTTTGTATCAGTAACAGGCACGTCTTCGCCATCAAAACTTAATATACCGGTATCACCTACCTGTCCGCCACTCTCTGCATAGAAAGGTGTTTTGTCTAATACAATCTGGCAAGCTGCTTTTCCTTTGATGTTTACTTTACGGTATTTTACTACTTTACTGTTTGCTTCTGTTGCTGTGTAACCAACAAACTCAATTCCATTATTTGGAACAACATCAACCCAATCTTCTGTATCAATCGTTGTAGCTGCACGGCTTCGTTCTTTCTGCTCATTCAATGCAGCTTCAAACCCTTTTTCATCTATGGTTAAATTATTTTCACCGGCAATCAATCGGGTAAGATCAATCGGGAAACCATAGGTATCGAATAATTCAAATGCTGCTTTACCATCAATGGTTGACCCCTTTGCATCATTTACAATATCATCAATACGTTTCAACCCTTTTTCCAATGTACGTAAGAACGCATCTTCTTCTTCCTTCACCACTTTCTGCACAAAACTTTCCTGTGCTTTTAATTCAGGGAATACTTTTTCAAACTGTGTTGCCAATACCGGCACTAACTGATGCAACAACGGTTGCTTGTATCCGAGATACGAATAATAATACCGAACAGCTCTTCTTAAAATCCGGCGAATCACATAACCTGCACCCGTGTTGCTTGGTAATTGTCCATCAGCAATGGTAAAGCAGATTGCACGGATATGATCGGCCAACACACGAAAAGCAACGCTTTCCTTATCATCGCCTGCAGTATATTTTTTACCGACGATCGTTTCTACGGCAGCAATGGTACCGGTGAAAATATCTGTATCGTAATTGCTTTGTTTATTCTGCAATACACGTGTTAAACGTTCAAAGCCCATACCTGTATCCACATGCTTGGCAGGCAATGGTTCCAGTGATCCATCTTTCAAGCGGTTGAACTGAATGAATACATTGTTCCATATTTCAATCACCTGCGGATGATCGTTGTTCACCAATGTTTTTCCATCAACCTGTCTGCGTTCTTCATCTGTACGGCAATCAACATGTATTTCGGTACAGGGGCCGCATGGTCCGGTATCGCCCATTTCCCAGAAATTATCTTTCTTATTGCCTAATAAAATACGGTCTTCAGCAATCCATTTTTTCCATTCGTTCCATGCTTCTTCATCTTTGGGTAAGTTCTCGTTTGCATCGCCTTCAAACACGGTTACGTATAACCGATCTTTCGGGATGCCATACACATCGGCCAGTAATTCCCAGCTCCAGGCAATTGCTTCAGTCTTAAAGTAATCACCAAAACTCCAGTTACCCAGCATTTCAAACATGGTATGGTGGTACGTATCAACACCCACCTCTTCCAGGTCGTTATGCTTACCGCTTACACGCAAACATTTTTGTGTATCGGCCACACGTGGATGCTCCGGTTTACGGTTGCCCAGGAAATAATCTTTGAACTGGTTCATTCCTGCATTCGTAAACAATAAGGTAGGATCGTTCTTCA
>CAYMSG010000425.1:0-3423 GCA_964392955.1 uncultured Chitinophagaceae bacterium
AACAAGCCGTCTCTCAACGTTAACATGATTTTTTCTACTTCCTCATCAGCACTCACCATTTCATTAAATGCATGAATGGCTTTTGCATTTTTCCCTTTGATGGGTTCATCCAGCACATCGCCATGAAAAAGCACATTATCGGCCAGTATCAATCCACCGCTTCTTAAACGGGGTTTTACCATGCTGTAGTATTGTGCGTATCCTGTTTTGTCGGCATCAATAAAAACCAGGTCCCAGGTTTCATGCAACTGTGGAATAATGTTCAGCGCATTACCTACATGCAATTGAATTTGATCATTCATCCCAGCCCTGATAAAATTGTTTTTTGCAAGAACAGCATCTTGTTCACGCAGTTCGATCGTATGCAGCTTTCCACCGGCAGCCAACCCTCTTGCAAGACAAATACTGCTGTAACCCACCATAGTACCAATTTCCAGAATACGTAATGGCTGTACAAGTTTACTGATGATTTCAAGGAACTGTCCCTGGAGTTGTCCGCTCAACATATGCGGCTGTGCGTGTACCAGCTCTGTTTCAGCAGCAATGCTCTTGAGCACCGCATCGTCCTGTGACGAAAAAAGGCTGGCATATGCTTCAGCTTTCGGATTGATCAACTCCACGTACAAACGTTTCGGCAAAGATAAAAGAGATAGCTGGAAAATAAGCAATCGGCAATGGTTAATTGGCAATTGCCAAAGCCTCTGCAATGCATTTAAGTTTCCTGCTGAATATTGCTAATTGCTCATTGCTTGTTGCGTGCCTTGTTTATGCGAGATCATCCACAATCCAATAAAGGTAAAGAGCCCGTTGAGGATAAGCAGTTCAATACCGATTTTAAAACCACCAAAGATTGATTGAGAGAAATTTTTGAGAGCGGTACCGGTATCACCGGTCATTTGCAATTTGCTTACAAACCACTCTGCATTATTGATCATGTCAATCCCAATCACCAATAGCGGAGCGGCAATACAAACAAGCAGACTTTTTTTATCATTGATCTGCCGTTTGGTTAAAATGCCAAATGCAAACAAGCCCAGCAACGGACCGTACGTATAACCTGCTACTTTCAGAATTACATCAATGATCGATTTGTCATCAATCCACTTGAACAACATAACGCACAAGAAGAAGATAACAGTGAATGTAAGATGAACAGTTAAGCGTGTTTTCCGTTTTCCTTTTTCATCCAGGTCATCTCTTCGTTTTAAGCCCAGTATATCGATACAAAAAGACGAAGTAAGTGCGGTTAGTGCACCATCGGCACTGGGGAATAATGCAGAGATCAATCCAATAATAAAAATAACACCAATGGCTACCGATAAATAATTGCCCAATGCGATTGCCGGAAACAGATCATCACCCTTTACTTCCAGTCCATTTGCGCCAGCATAGAGATATAACAAACCGCCCATTAACAAGAAGAGGAAGTTTACAAACAACAATACAAAACTGAGCGTCATTACATTTTTTTGCGAATCCTTTAGCGTGCGGACACTGATGTTTTTTTGCATCATCTCCTGGTCAAGCCCTGTCATGGCAATGGTAATGAAAGCACCACCCAATATTTGCTTCACAAAAAAGCCAGACGCTTTAATATCAGTATTAAACAGTTTGAGCATTCCTTTTTCACTCAGCTGTCCCATGGTTTGTGAAAAGCTGAAATCCATTTTGTTCATGATAGCAATGATGCACACTACCAGTCCAATAAGCATGCAACTTGTTTGCAACGTATCGGTGTACACAATGGTTTTTACACCGCCTTCAAAGGTGTAGAGTAAAATCAGAATTAAGATTACCAATGCTGTGAGCCAAAACGGAACGCCCATTGCATCGAGAATAAATATCTGGAGAATATTTACCACCAGGTACATCCGTGCGGTAGCACCTAATGTGCGTGATAAAATGAAATACGATGCGCCGGTTTTATAACTGGTCATCCCAAACCGATGCTCCAGGTAATTGTAAATGGAGGTGAGGTTCATTTTGTAATACAGCGGCAGCAATACATATGCAATAACGAGATAGCCGAGAAAATATCCGATCACTACCTGGAAGTATTGAAAGCCTGCTGCACCTACAGTTCCGGGTACACTTACGAACGTAACACCACTGAGCGATGTGCCAATCATTCCAAAGGCCACCAACATCCAGTTACTACTGCGGTTACCAATAAAAAACGAATCGTTGTTGGAGTTTTTAGATGTGTACCAGGCTACAGCAAGCAACAACAGAAAATAGCCAAACACAAATGAGAACAGCAATAATGGCGACATACCGGATTGTTTAAAAATGAAGATAAAGAATTAATCGAACGATGAACCAGTTTCCTTACTTTGCGGCATATTTTATTGTTATGCAGTTTTCTTCATTAGCAGTTTTTTGCGGATCAAAATCCGGTGCAGATCCCATCTTTCTCCGCCATGCAAAAGAGCTGGGACATTTGCTGGCCGCCAAACAAATTAAACTGGTGTACGGCGGCGGCGGAAAAGGTATTATGGGTGCAATTGCGGATGCAGTAATGGAAGGGCACGGACAGGTAGTGGGTGTAATCCCGGAAGTATTACTGGAATGGGAAGCACAACACAAAGCCATTACTGAATTACATATAGTAACGGACATGCATGTACGCAAAAAAATGATGTATGAATTATGTGATGCAGCCGTTATTCTCTCCGGCGGTTATGGCACATTGGATGAACTGTTTGAAATGCTTACCTGGAACACGCTGAAAATCCACAGCAAAAAAATATTTCTGGTAAACAGTAATGGCTTCTACAATCACCTGATTGCACATATCCGACATATGTACAACGAAGATTTTTTGTATGAAACGTTAGAAGACAGGATTGTAGTGGTAAATGAACCGTCTGCTATTTTTTCCTGACCTTGACTTTATGGTTTCAGATAAAACATAAACCCTGTACGGAAAACAGGAAGCAACGTACTTGTCTGCCGGTCGATATAAGGTGAATTGGGGTTCCGCAAAACATCCACCATAATGCTTGTAAAAAATTGCGCCCTTCCTACCTGTCTGCTGCCCCATCCTGCACCTACTAATAAACTTGGTGCTGTATAAATACTTCGTTCAGGTTCAAATGTGCCCGTTAATCGTTCTGTGATCCGATTGAATTCAAATTGACTGGTGATGAAAAACTGGTTCAGGATCCAGCCTCTTACATATGGACCTCCTCCAACAGCAAAGAAACGATACCGGACTCCTTGCCCAAAATTTTGTGTGATATAGTTGATATTGGTGGCAATGCCGGCATCCAGAAAATTGGTTAAACTGTAACCCACTTCCGGATTTAATCCCAATATCCATCCTTGCGAAAACCCAACATTAATACCTGAGCCAATAAACAACCGATTCCGTTGAAATCCTTTTTCTTTTTCTTCTTCGTACTGTGCAAAAACAAGAACTGA
>CAYMSG010000426.1:0-3411 GCA_964392955.1 uncultured Chitinophagaceae bacterium
GAAGCTGTTGCAGACATACAATTAAGCGATGGTCCGCCCATGATCAATTCAGAAAATGCAATGCTGCGTGGTACAGTTTTATTCAATGTGCGTGAGAGAGATCTGGGAAGTACAGTAAAAGAAGCACAGGAACGGCTGAACCAGATGATTACTAAATTACCAAAGGGATATTTTCTCGAATGGAGTGGCCAATGGGAAAATCAAATACGGGCTAACCGCACATTAAAAATGATTTTACCGATTGTTCTCGTGATCATTTTTATGGTCTTGTATTTTACATATCATTCATTTAAAGAAGCGGCGGTTACCATGATCACTGTACCGTTTGCGTTAATCGGAGGAGTTTTCATGGTTTACTTCTACGGGATTAATTTATCGGTAGCTGTTGCGGTTGGGTTTATTGCTTTGTTTGGTATGGCAATTGAAACGGCTATGCTGATGACGATTTACCTGAATGAAGCCATGAATAATATGGTGACGAAGCATGGTAATTCAAGCGCAACATTAACACCTGCTATTATACGGGAGTATGTTATTGAAGGTTCTGCTAAACGATTACGGCCAAAACTCATGACGGTGTCGGTTGGTTTGTTTGGCCTGATCCCGATTTTATGGGCAACCGGCGTTGGAAGTGATATTATGCGACCCATTACAATTCCTCTGATTGGAGGTACTATTTCATCCACTATTTATGTTTTACTCATTACTCCTGTCATTTTTGAAATGATCAAAGAGCGTGAGCTGAAACGTAAAGGCAAAATTGAATTAATCGATGTTAAAGAGTAAACAACTACTGATCTTGTTGGCGGTACTGGTTGCTGCGGGCAGCCATGCGCAAACACTAAAGCTGGAAGTGATTATTGACAGCATTAAAATGAATCATCCGGTTGTAACGATGTATGAGAATGAGATCCGTTCAATGGATGAGGCAGCAAAAGGAGCCAGAAGCTGGATGCCGCCACAGATAGGTGTTGGACAGTTTATGACGCCTTATAATGTGAACCTGTGGCGAAGAGATGGCGATATGAAAGGTATGGGCTCTGTCATGCTTTCGGGCGAACAAATGTTTCCCAATCAGAAAAAACTGGATGCCGATGAACGTTATATGCGTGCAATGTCATCGGTAGAAAAGGAAAGAAAGAATGCAACGTTAAATGAATTAATCAATGATGCCAAGCAATTGTATTATGAATGGATCGTATTAAAACGGAAATTATCGATTGTGGAGGAAAACGAGAAGATACTTGATTTCATGATTAAAAATGCGGAGGTGCGTTACCGGAACGGGTTAGAAAAAATCAGTGCTTATTATAAAGCAAAAGCTGCATTGGGGGATGTAAAAAATATGCAACTCATGTTTGCCTCAGACATGAACGAGAAGCGGATCCGGATCAACGCACTTATGGGCAGAAATGCAATGACGCCATTCGATATTGATACGAACTATAAGTTAAACGACTATTCATCCATTGTATTTGACAGTACGTTGTTTTATCATAACCGCAGCGATTTAAAATCACTGGACCAGGAGATAAATCTTGCAATACTCAAACAGGAAACTGAGCGGGCTTCATTAAAACCGCAATTTGGTATCCGTTATGAAAATATGGTTGGTTTTGGAGGACAGCCGATGTTGTACACCATCATGGGGATGGTTCGTATCCCGATGGCCGGCTGGTCTTCAAAGATGAATAAAGCAAATATTGAAAGTCTGAAGTGGAAAACAAATGCCCTTCAATCACAAAAAGAAATGATGGTAAATGAATACAGTGGAATGGCATACGGCATGCGGAATGAGCTTGAATTGAAACGAAAACAATTGAAACTGTATGAAGAAAATATCATTCCTGCTTTGCGGAATAATTATAAGACCATGCAATTGGGCTATGAGCAAAATACAGAAGAACTGTTCATGCTGTATGATGCGTGGGAAGTGCTAAACATGAAACAACTTGAGTATATCAACTTATTAGAGAAGGCCTTACAGCTTCAGGTAACAATTGAACGAATTATTCAACAACAATGAAACAGATTTATCGCATAATTTTCTTTCTGGTGCTTGCCGGTTCAGTATATTCCTGTAAAGGAGACCATGACACGCATGCAGAGCATCAAACCGGTGAAGTAAAAGAGTTGTATACCTGTCCTATGCCGCAGGATTCTGTATTCAGCGATAAGCCGGGTACTTGTCCTAAGTGCGGAATGGACCTTGTAAAAGTAGAACAGCATGATCATGCACATGAAAAAGCTGAATACACTTGCCCCATGCACCCGGAAATTCGTAAAGATGAGCCCGGCTCTTGTCCTGTTTGTGGAATGGATTTGGTAAAAAAAGAATCCGGCAACGAAAAACTGGAAGATATTAGCCTGGAGTCACTGCTTAAACCAACGAATGAATTTGTCGTGTCGTCAGTTCCTGTTACCAGCATCGAAACAAGAGAGGAGCAAATTGAAGTAGAAGCGTTGGGCAATATTGCATATGATACAAGGCAGGTTGGAAGTATTGCTGCCAGGGTATCTGGAAGAATTGAAAAATTATATGTTCGGTACAGGTATCAAAAAGTAAGCAAGGGGCAGAAGATATTCGACATTTACAGCCCTGCATTAGTAACATTTCAACAGAATCTCCTATTTCTGGTAAAGAATGATCCTGGTAACAGTACGCTTATTGAAGCAGCTAAGGAAAAGTTGTTGTTGTTAGGTATGAGTAATGCACAGTTGCAGGAACTTCTTCGCTCCGGAAAGCCATCTTTGACTCTGTCGGTTTATAGTAATTACAATGGACATATTCATGAAGCTGTAAATGCGAATAGCATGGCAAATAATACAGGAAACATGAAAGATATTTCTCTTATAACAGAGGAACTGTCATTAAAGGAAGGAATGTATTTGCAGAAAGGACAATCTGTTTTCACCGTTTTTGATCCGAACAAAGCCTGGGCAGTTTTAAATATTTACGGGGATAACCAATCACTCATCAAAGTGGGTAATACTGTACGGATAGTTCCCGAAACAGCACCCGGTAAAGATTTCAGGGCAAGCATCGATTTTATTGAACCATTTTATCGAAAAGAAAGTAAAACATTAACGGTAAGAGTATATTTCAATAACAAGGATTTAAAAATACCTGTTGGAAGCCAGGTGAAAGCAACAGTGTTCGGAAACACAAAGGAAGCGTTTTGGTTGCCAAAAGAGGCGGTACTCTCATTGGGCATGGATAAAGTGGTATTTCAAAAAACAGACGCTGGATTTAAAGCAAGGAAAATAAGCATTGGCATTGTACATGATCAACACATACAAGTACTTGCTGGTATTACAGCAAAAGATTCTGTTGCAGCTAATGCACAGTTTTTGATGGATAGTGAAAGTTTTATCAAAGTAAACGATTCTCCATTGTGAAATCTGCAAATT
>CAYMSG010000427.1:0-2012 GCA_964392955.1 uncultured Chitinophagaceae bacterium
ATTACATGATTCTCAGTCATGCACATATCGATCACAGCGGATTGATTCCAAAGCTATGCAAGGATGGATACAAAGGTGATATCCATTGCACCGATGCTACGGCAACATTAACAGCGGTGTTGCTGGAAGACAGTGCAGAGATTCAGGAAGATGAAGTAAAGTACGAAAACAAACGCCGTGCTGCTACCAATATGCCCTATTTGCTGCCCTTGTACACCATTGAAGATGCGAAAGCATCGCTCAGTCGCTTTGTACAACATCCGTATGGAAACTGGTTTCAAGTAGCGGATGGTATTGAAGCAATGTTTACAGATGCCGGTCATATTATCGGTAGCGCATGTGTTCATTTGAAACTCACTGAAAACGGTAAAACAAAGCATGTTACTTTTTCGGGCGATATTGGCCGTTATCGTGATGTAATTTTGAAATCGCCCCAGGAGTTTCCACAGGCTGATGTGATCATCATGGAGTCAACCTATGGTAATAGTTTGCATGATAATGCTATCTCAACACCCGATCAGTTGTTGAAGTGGATCGAAAAAGCCTGTTTACAGAAAAAAGGAAAACTCATTGTGCCTGCCTTCAGTGTTGGCCGTACTCAGGAATTGTTGTACGATCTCAATCAATTGGAACTGGAGCGTCGGTTACCCGATCTGGATTATTTTGTTGACAGCCCCTTGAGTATGGAAGCAACGCATATCGTAAAAAGTTATCCCGGATATTTTAATAAGCGAATCCAAAAAGTATTACAGACCGATAACGATCCCTTTGGTTTTAAAGGATTGAAATTTATCAAAACAGTAGACGAATCAAAACTGTTGAATTTCAGGAGCGGTCCTTACGTTGTCATCAGTGCCAGTGGAATGGGCGATGCAGGACGGGTGAAACATCATATCAACAACGCTATTGAAAACAGTCGGAACACCATTCTTTTTACCGGTTATTGTGAACCTCGTTCGCTGGGCGGTAAATTGCTTGACGGACGGAAAGAAGTAAGAATATTTGGCGTAGAAAAAGAAGTACATGCAGAGATTGGTCAAATACGCAGCATGAGTGCACATGGCGATTATGAAGACATGAGTCAATGGCTTGCCTGCCAGGATCCAAAGATGGTCGATAAATTATTTCTTGTACATGGCGAATACGATGTACAGCATGCATTCCAGCAACGGTTAATGCACAAAGGATTTGCGGATGTAATTATTCCTGAAATGCATTTTGAAGTGGGTATATAAAAAAAGCCCCCGGAAAACCGGGGGCGCCCATCAGAAAAAATCCAAAATGGATTTTGGGTAAACTTGTAAAAGGTTAGCGAGGTGGCAGGTTAACAACTTTAGTATTAGCAGCGCAGTGCGTGGTCAGCAACGATCACTTCTATGCAAAAATCAAATAGGTGGCATGGTTACGCAATGCAGATTCTGGGTAAATTTTCTGTGGTTTTTGGTAAAGGTGATTGCAGTTAACAACATTCTTTGTCCGTACCAAGAGACCAATGAATATTTTATGATTGATTTTTTTTCATTGTTATTGCATAAGCCGGTTGCAACTTGGCAACTCCGAAGGGTTTCTGCAGTTGATGAGTTGAATACTTAAGAATTTCAATAAATAAGATGTGTATGATCGTTTTCATTTGTGTGAACCGTTTGTGAATACAGATTATGATCTAAAAGAGGTGTAGGTGGTTAGCAACGTAAGGTTAGCTGTATAAGACAAATTAGTATTTAATAAACTTCGAAGTTGTGGAACTTGTTGCATTACTCACTTTCAAAATATATGTTCCGCTGTTGAGTTGTTGCACCTGCAACTGCTGTACCTGGGCCGCACTCTTCGTTTGATAGCGTTGCATTAATAAACCGTTGCTGTTAAATACTTCGTAGGTTACAGGCTTGTCTTGCCATTCGGCCGGGATCATTACCCGCACTTCATTTGCAACGGGATTCGGGAATGTGCTGATGAGTACTTTTGTTTGTTCACTTGCCAAGCGTACCATTCTTGTTTCTGAATAGGTAAAT
>CAYMSG010000427.1:2022-3411 GCA_964392955.1 uncultured Chitinophagaceae bacterium
CAACCATTTTCAAACGGTAATACACAAGTTTAGCAGTGCTGTTCTGTAAGTTGTCTTTGTATTTATAGCTGTATTCCGCACTGGAAGTATTTTCTTCCGTAAATAAAACGGCTGCTTCTGTAAAATTTCTGGCGTCAGTACTTTTTTCAACTACAAAGTGGCTGAAGTTGTAATGATTTGTTGTGGTCCAGCTCAGTATTGCGTTTTTATCACGCAGTGTTGCCTGGAAACTCAGGAGCTCAACCGGTAAAGTAGTAGCATTTGCAATCTGGAATTCTCTCATATATAAACTGAACTGTCTTGCCGATGAACTAAGACCGGTAGAAAGAGCTCCAAATCTCACCTGGAAAGAACTTACATTTTCTTTTTGTACTTTGAACATTACCTCATGCGCTGTAGTATCTATGCCGTTGTAATCAAAACCAAGCAGGTTCAATCCACGAAACTTACCCAATAGCAGACTCATTGAAATTTGAGGATTGTTACTCATAAATGTTGCAGTGCCGCCATTCATATCGATCTCACACATTTCTTTAACGATGGCTGACCCGTCGAGGTCGAGGTTGGTGGCTGTAACAGATGAAAGAAAGACCGAGGTGGTAGTTGTTGAGCGCACAAATGAAATAGTAAACAGCGCATATGAAATTCCCAGATTGCCCGGACGTACTGTTGGTTGGAATGCATCATTGTAACCAACATTTGCAAGGTCAATATTCGTAACAACAGCCCCGTTCACCAGGCTGTCAATACGCACAAGCGCATCTACATCCGGTGCAACATTAGAGAAACGGTACACAGACCCGACCTGCAGATTACCTCCAGATATACGAGAAGGATTCCTGAATACTAATTGGGAGAAAAGACTTTCAGCTGCTAATAGAAAAATTACTGAAAGAATAATAGCCCTGTTAAGGGATTTTACTGTTGTAAGGTACATCATACTGCTCGTTTTAATAGGGACTGATACGGGTTCTTTTGGTACGGTTCTAATGATTCTTACTATCTATCTGTCGAAAAACTATGAAATCATCTAAGGGTAACTTCTTATCTGGAACAAAAGTGCATCGAGTTTTTAACATATGCAATAGTAGAATTACGATAAACTAATCGTTAAACTACGATACCGTAAATTTATCAAGTCAATTACATTGATAATCAAACAGTCATATTTCTAAACCGGATGAAAAAAAATTTTACAACAGTGGAAAAAAACTTGCAAATGGGTTTTGAAACTGTTCCTGTAAACTGGTTTCTTGCAAATTTCACTACGTAAAAGTGGTAGGGAACCGGTATTTACGCTACCGTTTTTTGCAGTAAAATCTGTAGTATTTTCTTTCTCATGATGTAAACAGTATTTTCTGCTAAACAAATCCTTCAAGTGAAGAGATT
>CAYMSG010000428.1:0-3410 GCA_964392955.1 uncultured Chitinophagaceae bacterium
CTAAGGATAACAGCCGGTTTCCCATTAAACGAACCATCGCCTCTTTTAATCGGCCCGCCGAATTTTACTTCCGCTACCTGTTTCAAAAGTACAGGTGCTGCATTTCTATTGCTTACAACCGTATTCGCTAAATCTTCTAATGTATTTGCACGACCAATATTTCTTATAAGTGTTTCAGAGCCTTTATTGTCAACAAAACCACCGGTTGTGTTTTGATTGGTTAGCTGCAAAGCATTATCTATATCGTCAATAGCAAGATTATACTGTCTCAATTTTTCACTTGAAATCAAAACCTGATACTGCATTCTTTCCCCGCCAATTGGAATTACCTGGCTTACACCTTTTACACTCATCAACCTTCTGCGTATCGTAAAATCAGCCAATGTTCTTAAGTCAGCAGGCGAAGTGGTATCACTGGTAACAGCTACCATCATTATCTGCCCCATGATAGAACTGATGGGCCCCATCACCGGTGTAATCCCTTTTGGTAATTGAATGTTCTGTAGTTTCTCAGCAGTCAATTGCCTTGCACGATACACATCAGTATTCCAATCAAACTCTACAAACACCATCCCTAATCCGGGACTTGCTACAGAACGGACTACTTCCACACCCGGCGCACCATTTAATTGTGTTTCTACCGGCAGGTTAACCTGGCTTTCCACTTCTTCAGGAGCCATACCATTGGCTTCTAAAAATATAGTTACTCTTGGCCGGTTTAAATCGGGTAATACATCCACCGGAAGATTAACCAAAGTAAACACACCGTACACCATAAGCAAGGCAGCCATTGATACTACCAGCATCCGGTTCTTCAGGGAAAAATGAATGAGTCTGTTCAGCATAAAATAAAATCTTTAATCGCCATTGTACTATGTTAGGCACTAACATTATAAATCATAGCAGGGAGTAACCCTGCTATGATTTTCTATACGTTTTAATGTTGATGGTTATGTCCATCTGCGGCAGGCTTGGCCTTTGTGGTAAGGTCAAACGATGCTGAAGCTGTTTTTCCGGCACTGGTAAAAGTCACAATTGCCTTATTGTACTTTTTAGTCTTATCAAGTGTGTACATAAACCCTTCATTGCCGCTTGGACTTAATGAAATGGTTGAAGTTTTTCCGTCCGCCATTTGTATAACAGCCGTTCCGGTTACACCTGTATTCTTTATTGTCTTTTCTTTCCCATCCAGCAAATAGGCCATCACCATGCCGTCTTTTACACTTACTTCAATATGAAAATCACCGGCAGACTTAACTGTTCCACCATGCGGTGAACCATGTTTATGATCACCGCCACTATGCTGGGCAAATGTCACGAAGGATATCATCAGCATCACTGCTATCAGGGTTGTTATCTTTTTCATTGTTTTAGATTTTATCCGGAGAAGTTTAAATCACACTTTTGTTACAATCAATGATTCTCATGGCCAGCTTCTTTACTGTCATGTCCTTCAGTTGACTTTTTAATTTCATCTGCTGTACCTTCTTTTACATTCATGGTAAAATCTACTGTATGTACTTTACCACCGCTTTGAAATTGAATCCAGCCACGATAAATGCCGGGTTTCTTAAAAGTTGTATGTAAATCAAATTTTCCTCCACTTACATCCGGATGAACATGCAGGTATTCTTTATCATCTAAGCTAATTACCACCATGTGAGCTTTAGCGCCTAAATAATTTTCTAATGTGTTTACGTCAATTTCTTTTCCATCTTTCATCACCATCCCTGAGATGTGCATTTGTGCACCGGTAATAAGTTTACCCCCTGTAGCAGTAAGCATGACAGAAAAATTATCCGACTTGCCGCTGAGTTTATCGGCGCTATAAGTAACTGTTGGCTTCGCTGTCCCTTTCACATTCACCGGAACCTTTTCTACCTGGTGGCTGCCTCCGCTTGGCAAATAGTCAGCAAACAACGTATAGTCGCCGCCATTAGCAAACCGTGTTTCATTTTTACCAGGACCATTTGTATAAGCTTTCCCTGTTGGCAATACACCTATTTTATATGAGCCATCTGCCTGGTAATCGGGGTGGATGTGTTCAAAATAACTCAGGTCATTACTTACTACAATCAGGTGAATCTTTTTTTCGTGTTGTACATCCAGCGGCACTGCTTCTGATTCTTTACCTACGATTTTAGGAGTGAATAATAAAGTGCCTTCTTTACCTGCTTCTAATTGTGCAGGAGCAGAAGCGTATTCCATCTTATAAGAAAGCCCATTATCTGTTCCGTCAAAATGCTCCAGCTTCATGCCACATACAGGACAGTTGCCTTCTTTATCGTATGTTTTTCCCTTCTCACAATTCATTGGGCAACGATACTTGTGTGCATGTGCTGCGGTATCTGTTTCAGCAGTGGCGGTTTCTTTTGATGTAGAAGCGTTGTTGTTACAGCTTACTGCAATAATTCCGGCAGTAATAACAGTAGTAAATACAAAAAATAATTTTTTCATTTTCTTATTTGTTTTAGAATTAACGTTGATGATTAGTATGGTTCGTTTCGTCTTTCTTTTTTCTTTCATAATGGCAACAGCCGGGAAGTTTTTCATAAGCTTTGTCGTCTCCGGTAAATTTATCCGTGTCGTAACCGGCAGCAGCAATAGCCTTCTGCACTTTTTCATTGCTGATAACAGCCGGGTTATATACCAGTGTAAAGGTTTTAGTCTCCCTGTTCCATTCGGCTTTTTCAACTCCGTCAGTCTTTGCTGCTTTTTCAATCGTTTTTTTGCACATACCACAATTGCCCCACACTTTAAATGTTTCGGTCTTGCTGTCTTGTGCTTTTGTTGCTGTAAAGGCGAGTGATGCAATCAGCAACAGCATCATTGATTTTAGTTGTTTCATTTTTCTTTTTTTAGTTTGAGATTTATTTAGCTTTTCTGAAGGAAGAATGTGTTTGCACAATTTTCCAGCCGTCTTTTGTTTTTCTTAAAACTGAAGTAGCCACTCCCTGGCTTTTTATTTCCTTGCCATCTTTGGCAAGAATGATTGTGTAGATATAAGTTTCTGTTGAAAAGGCATATTCTCCAGCTATTGTTACATCCGCTTTATAATCGCTGAAGCTGAAGGATTTGAATTCTTTCAGTTCGGGGCCTAAGTGATGTTCCAGATAATGGCCGATTGTACCTTCATCTTTTGCCTGTTCAAATACTTTGGAATCTTTTACAAAGAGATTCACTACACCGGTAGTATCTAATTTTTCAATTGCTTTTTTGTAATTGTTCAACACTGCTTTTACAGCTTCTTTATCGCCGTTTTGTGCAAACGCTACGGCAACAGTTACCAGCAACAGACACATCATTAATAACTTTCTCATGTTTGTTTATTTTAATTATTGGTTTAAATACATCATTTTCATTTGATACACATTGGCTGTAACAACCCGTTCGCCATCTTCTGCGCCTTT
>CAYMSG010000429.1:0-3408 GCA_964392955.1 uncultured Chitinophagaceae bacterium
GTTTCATAGCTGCAAGTTAATAATAAGAGAACAGGAAATAAGAAACCCACCCCAACCCCTCCCGGGAGGGGATTATCAACTTCATGACAAGAATTAGAATTCAATATAAATATCAACCAGTGAATATCGCTGTGCAATTGTCAAACAAACTGGCCATCCCCTCCTTGGAGGGGTGTAGAACTCTTACAATACGGAATAACTTTAAGGGGTGGGTTAAATTCACAAACAAAAAACCCCGGCATTACTACCGGGGTAAGATCTGTATTTATAAAAGAATGTACATCGCCTGTTATATAACAGCTCAGGCCGACATATGTTGTTCAATCTCTTTTTGCAGGGATTCGAAAATTTCATCGATTGTTCCTTCGCCCTGTATTTCGGCCAGTTTATCAAACTGCTTGTAATAATCTGCAACCACTGATGTTTTGGTGCGATACTCCACAATGCGTGCACGAATGATCTCTTCGTTTGTATCATCACTGCGGCCGCTTGTTTTGCCACGGTTGAGCAAACGCTTCACCAGTTCTTCTTCGCTTACCAGCATCGAAATCATGGCGTGGATCTGTGTGCCTTTCAGTTTGAGCAGCTTATCCAGTGCTTCGGCCTGTGCTACCGTGCGGGGAAAACCATCAAACAAAAAACCTTTGGCTTGAGGATTTGCATCCAGGGCTGAGCTGATCATACCGATCACCACCTCATCCGGCACCAACTGGCCTTTGTCCATCAGCTTTTTGGCTTCCAGGCCCAACGGTGTTTGCCCGGCAATTTCGCTGCGCAGCAAATCGCCGGTGCTCAGGTGCTTCAGACCATATTTTGCAATTAATTTCTCTGACTGGGTTCCTTTACCACTGCCCGGAGGACCAAATAAAATCAAATTAAACATATGCAGAATGTAAGCTTGATGAAGTTGTAAATATAAACAGCATCATTTAAAAATCTGCAATCTGAACCTATTTTGATTGCAATTTGTTTAATACAAGGGTTTGTTAAGATGAAAATACTGTCGCTCAACAGACATCCGTTAGCCTGCCGGCTTTCGTAACTTTAGCAACTAAACAGATATGAATATGATGAAGCTATTGATGATTCTTGCCTTTGCACAGCTTACATTTGTTAGCTGTGAAGCGCAAAGCAGCCAAACAAAAGAAAAAAAGAATACTATGAGTGAAGCAAAGAAAAACCCGGTCTACTCAAAAAATGATTCGTCCAAAGTGAACCTGAGTGAAGAAGAATGGAAAAAAATACTTCCATCGGATGTGTATTATATCGCACGTCAAAAAGGAACCGAACGGCCATGGACCAGCAAGTTTGAAAAATTTGATGAAGTGGGAACGTATTACTGCGCAGCCTGTGGCAACTCACTGTTTAAAAGCGATACGAAATTCGACAGCGGTTGCGGATGGCCCAGCTTTTACGAACCCATCAGCAAAAGCTCCATTATTTACACACCCGATAACAGTCATGGCATGCAACGTACCGAAGTGCAGTGCGGCCGGTGTAAAGCACATTTAGGTCATGTGTTTGAAGATGGTCCGCCCCCAACTGGTTTGCGGTATTGCATCAACGGCGTGATCCTTGATTTTGAAAAAGCAAAAGAAACCGAGAAGAAATTCAACGAGAAGAAAAGTTAAGTTGTGCTAGATAATTATCAAACAAAACGAATCAGCGATGGTTCGTTTTTTATTTTGAGCTTAGTGTGATCAAAAGGAAAGGAGTTTCTTATTGTGCATTCGCTTTTATCTTTAGCCTAGAAAATCAACTTATTTTTCTAAATATTCGATCAAAAATTTCCTCGGAGATCAGGTCGTTAATAACTTTAATGATTTCTATTCTATCAATTTGATCAATAATTATCATATCACTTGCCCAAAAATACTTGCCATTTAAGCATTCTCCCGTCATTCTATTTTTATTTCTTAAAGCCAGTATATTTTCATATGTGAAAAAAGTCGCCACAAATTTTGTTTCGTCAGTAAAAGTCACAATTACATCACTATTATCATCAATATACTTTTGGCCGTTTGTAATTGGTCCATGATCTTCACTTTCAATCCAAATTGATTTTATTGAAAATTTAGTAGGTGGAGTTGATTCCATTGAGATAATTATTTACTGGTACACTAATGTTTTCAAAGCATTTAAATTGAACGTAACAAGTATGCATAACTATTTACCTTAAGACTCATCTTTCAATTTACTTATTCATTTCCTTGATCCATCTACTGATCAACGCTACACCTTCTTTATGAATTCTGTTACGTCCAATTTCAGGCATGGCAATGCCGGGATCATTACTGTTCATACGATAGATTAAAAACGACTGATTGGGTTTACCGGGCTCTATAGCAAATGCAAGACCACCACTTCCTCTACCTGCTGCAACCGGTGTTTTGTTAATGCCGAGTGCAGTTGTATTGGTTGTATGAATATCTAACAACAATCCTGAAGTATTTGCAGGACCCGATGGGTTATGACAATGTCCGCAATTAATATCAAGATAGGCCCGTGCACGATCATTCAATGTTCCACTTTGTTCATTGTTCCATACTGCATTTGACGGAACAGTTGTTGACGGCAGATCGATGATACCCAGCTGTTGCCAATGTTGCAATTGATTTTTTGTTCCATTTGTATAGGTATGATCACCGTTGAGATGACGTGCTGCAATTCCAATCGGAACAATCGTATCATTCCGGTTATGGCAACCTTTGCATTGCGGCTGACTCGGCACCACATAATCGGCTTTGATCTTCTTTCCTGCCGCATCAATGTATTCAACAGTTGTTACATCACCAATGGGTTCAAATACAGCTTCGGTTTGTTCCTCGTTCCAGATGTATTGGTAAGTATGCCACCCATCCTGCATGTTTGCAAGCAACCGTGTTTCAATGATGCGCCGGCCGAGTTCCGGTTTTCGGACATCGTTGTAATAATAAAAGTTTTTAATGAGCACCGTGCCTAATGGCAAATCGAATGTTGAGGTAGTATTGTAGTTGATCTTTTTGCCAGCAGGTAATTTGATAAAACGGGCTTTCTCTGCATAATCAGTAAACAGCGGAGTATTAAGATCATATGGAAGAATTTCGTCAACGGGTTGGAGTAGTTTGAGTTCTCCGTTAAAGAAATGGTATTCACTCAGGTTTTCATGAAACTGAAAATACGGATCAGGTCTTTGCTGATTGAATGAAAGAACAATCAACATACAACCTAAAACAACTCCCGTAATAAATAGCTTTTTCATAGCACGAATGTAAAGATTTCAGTTCTCAATTCTTTAACTCTACCTTGGGTACAGCTTCTAACGTACAATCATGTTTTGCTGCATCACGGCTGATGTGTTTAAACCCATTTTCTGCATCCAGGTTGGCAAAACTTTGATTGCCGTTGTTCCGGATGCAGATTTGTGCG
>CAYMSG010000430.1:0-3395 GCA_964392955.1 uncultured Chitinophagaceae bacterium
GGTGTAAGAAATACATTGAGCGGCCAGCCACCACTACCCGTCATCGCCTGCACCGCATCCATATAAATATGATCCAGATCGGGCCGTTCTTCACGATCAATTTTGATATTGACGAAATGCCGGTTCATGATGGCAGCCGTGGCTTCATCTTCAAAACTCTCCCGTTCCATTACATGGCACCAGTGACAAGAAGAATATCCAATGCTCACAAGAATGGGTTTATCTTCTGCCATTGCTTTCTGCAACGCTTCAGTGCCCCATGGAAACCAATCAACCGGATTGTATGCATGCTGCAATAAGTAAGGACTATTCTCTTTTGCTAAACGATTGCTGTGTTGCATAAGGGTATTAGCACAATTTGTGCAAGGGCAAACCTACTTTGTTTAGTGAGAAATCGGGAGATAAAATTATTTACCAGCCTGCGCCAGAAACTTATCCAATGCAGAAACCATACTGGGCGCCTGCGGATCGGGGGCTTTGATCTGTAATTGCAACCCGGCTTCTTCCACTGCTTTGAATGTATTTACACCAAATGCACCAATGAAGGTTCCGTTTTGCTTGTATTTGGGAAGATTTTCAAGTAAGCTTTTTACACCACTGGGAGTAAAAAAACAAATGATGTCAAATTCTCCGGTAGTTACCAGGTCTTTTACATCATTACTAACTGTTTTGTAAAGAATGGGTGTTTCAAATTCGCAGTTATGATTGCGCAGCCAGGTTGTGATTTCATTATCGAGGTTTTCGCTGCAGGGATACAGGAAACGCTCATTGCCTTTGTGTTTGTTTACCACATCAAACAAACTCTTATTGGTACCGTCGGCTCCGTAAAACACTTTGCGTTTGCGGTAGAGAATAAATTTCTGAAGATACAATGCCACCGCTTCGGTAATACAGAAATATTTTGTTTCCTGCGAAACAGAAATACGCATCTCTTCACAAATGCGGAAAAAATGATCTATCGCATTCCTGCTGGTGAATATAACAGCAGAGAAACTGGTGATATCGATCTTTTGTTTTCTGAAATCTTTTGCCGGGATGCCTTCAATACGGATAAAGGGCTGAAACGACAGTTCAAGGTTGTACTTCCGTGCAAGCTCGTAGTATGGCGACTTATCGGATTCGGGCCTTGGCTGCGTTATGAGAACAGACTTAATCGCTTTTTCTTTTTGTGGCTTCATACCGTTTTTTTCCATACGTGGACAAGGAAAATTTCTGCAAAGGTAAGTACATTTTTTTACAAAAATCCAAGGATAACCTTGTAGATAAGCAGCAACGGCGCTATTTCAAAGGCAAGAAAAAAGATAAAAAAATGGAAGCGGCCCACTTTGATCTCCGCCTGTACAGGTCCATATGCCCGCAGAAACCGATACAAAAACAAAGCGGTGATAACTGAAAGCGAAATGGTTATGGCAATACCGGCCAGCCCCCGGTCGGCGAAAGCAATCACAAATAGAAACGGCAGCAGAATGATACCAATGATCTTGTTGATAAGAAATACAACAAAGGAATAGGTTTCAGCAGCCGTTTTCATACTGAACAACCAGCCGCTGAAATGAAGAAACAAATACTTCCCGAGGTATAACAAGGCAATTACACCTGCTGTAATGAGTGGTATAGACAGTTCGGGCACCTGGATCGATACCTCAAAATAATCAATGAGCAAATACACATAAGTGCCGGCTGCCACTGCAAAAAATAAATTAAACAAGAGTGATTGAAGGCCCGACTGCACCAGTTGCTCACGGATTTGATTGACCCGTAATGAAGTACGGAAAAACACTCGAAACATATCATTGAAGTAACGCAGGTAACTTAAACGTAATAAACCAAACAACAATGAAAGGCCAAGGATATAATAAAACAGCCACTCTTTGTGCAGCACCTGTTTTTCTTTTTCGATCTGGAATTGTGGTGCAGCAAATAACTGCAACTTCGATTGCAGTAATACAGCTTTGTAACAGGAATCAAACGGTACTGCAGCAATGCTGGCAACTGTGGCTGTTGATGCAGCTGCAGTTGATCCGGGCAGCAACGAATCAACCGGTTGCTTTACTACAGGCGAATCCTGAGCAGCAGCAAAGATGTTGTAAACAAGTAAAAGAATGAGTAAAAAATAGCGCATGCCTTGTTTGCAAAAATACTATTACGGTTGTAACCGGCACAACAAACTTCACGATTCATAAAACAAATTCCTGTAACAGATAATTCGTGTATTGCTCATCAGAAAAAGTTCACATAACCGAAATGAATTTTGCTCTGCCGGAGATTGAAAGGTAAATCATTCCGCTTGCCTGCAGCAAAAGCAATATTGAAAATGCCTGCCTTTGTTTCAAAGGCCAAACCGAGTCCCGACCCGATAAATGTATTACTCGTATTTGCAAACTGGCTGTTATTCCTGGCCCAGCCACCATCAGCAAACGCATAGATATAACTGTTCAATCCAATCAGGATACGATACTCGGCTGTTGCAAAAATGCTTTCTTCATCAAACCCACGTAACAAACGAAACCCGCCTAACTGGTACAACTCATTTCGAAAAATGCGTGGGCTTTGCAGCAAACCTGCATTCACAGCTGTTTTAAAAGTTGTTTGTTTCCCTGTTTTAAAATACTTCGCTATACTTCCCCGCAAACGGAAGGTATAAGCCCGTAAACCAACAGAATCGTAAAGTGATTGATAATTGAAACCGGGATTGAACGGATCTTTCAGATTGGAGATATTATTGTTCGGCCGTATGCGACGGATACCTGCCGAGCCGGTGAACTTCATATCAAATCCTTTGCGAGGATTAAAGCGGTAGTCGGTGGTAAACCATTCGTACTCCAGCCCGATGTTGGAAGTTGTCTGATCGATCTGATCGGGCAACCGTTTGCTGATTCGTATTGCATTGGTATCAACATCCAGCAAGGTTGAAATAAACTGCTGGTAAAAGATCTTACCACTACGGTTACCGCCAAATGCATACTGCACACCCAACTGCAAATTGATATTGAGAAAGCTGCTGTCTTTTTTAAATCCATCAAACGAAAAATCAATACCGAAGGGCGAACCAAATAAAAAAGGCTGCTGATAACCCATTTGCAAACGGGGCGATTGCACCTGTATTTGCTGAAACACAACACTCAAAGCTTCACCCAGGCCAAATCCGTTTTTCAGGTTCAAATTAAAATCGCCGGTTACCAATAATTTGTTTCCGCCTAACTGATCATTGGAAGGCAGGAAACCGATCAATCCGTTGATCTGGCTGCTCTTTCGTTCTTTCAAATACAGGTTCACAATGGAACCTGTTCCAAGGAAACTCATGTTCCACTTTTGTTCTTCTAGTAAATACGGTAACTGCAATAAACGTGGGCTGATGTTTAACAGTTTTTGTTTTTGATAAATCGAATTGTTTG
>CAYMSG010000431.1:0-3345 GCA_964392955.1 uncultured Chitinophagaceae bacterium
AAAATCAATTTTGAAAAACTTAACCGTTGCCCCAGTTTTGTTTTTTCATATAGGCAATGCTTTTTTTAATGCATTCTTCTTCAGGCATTGTGTATGCTTCCTGCTCCACAAAAGCATATTTTAAACCGGCGTGTTTTTTATGTTTAAAAATGCTGGCAAAATCAATAGTGCCATCGCCCACCTGTGTGCTTTCTTTTTTTCCTTCTTTGTTCGTGGTAAGATCTTTTACATGCCACATAGTAAAACGACCGGGATATTTATTGAACCACTCCACTGCATTTTCATTCATAAAAGAAGACCAGTAAATATCCAGTTCAAAATCAACCATCGATGGGTCAGTTCCATCCAGCAATGTTTGCAGGAATGTTTTGCCGTTATCCATTTTCTTAAATTCAAAATCATGGTTGTGGTAAGCAAGCTTCATACCTGCTGCTTTCGTAAGTTCAGCTGCTTTGTTGACCAGTTCCACCAATTTGGGAAGTGTATCGTTGCCACGCTGATTGGCATCTAACCAGGGAATTGTTGCATATTCATTACCCATGATATTAGCTGCTTCCAACACTTTTTTCCAGAAATCAAGATTGCCACTCTGTAAAACCCCACCGAAATTATAATGTCCGCTGGGAGATGTGAGTTTCAATCCATCAAACATAGCTTTGAATTCTTTAGGCGATTTACCAAAGAAGGTAGTACCATCAAACCCATACAATTCAATTTGCGAATAGCCTGCCTTTGCAACATATTCCAATGTACCGGTAAGATTTTTTGCTACATCGTTACGCACGGTGTATAACTGAAGCCCGTACTTTTTTGTATCGGCAGTTACTTTCCCGGCGCAGGAGATCAATGGAAGTCCTGCCAATGAAATACCAGCTGTTGCAGCAGCAGAGGTTTTTAAAAATGATCTGCGGTTGTAAGCCATGTTGTATAAGTTTTATTCCGTGCTGCTGATTGGTTTCAGCAAACGGTCTCTGTCAATTGTAAATAATCTTTATTCTGCCCAGGCTTTATCGCCTTTGGCATACGGAAATGCACCATCATACTTGCCGGGTACAGGTATGTGACGCAGGGTTTCTGTCATGCCCGTTTTTGATGTGAAGAAGCCGAGCAATGTTAATTGCTTCATCATTGTATAATAGTGATTCGGCGATCCTTCAAACTCTGTTTGATCTTTCCATGCCAATGCTTCGTTTTTCTTCTTATGCTCTTCACGTAATGGCTTGTCTGCTTCGTTTTTCTTTTCGTTAAATTCTTTCGCTTCTTTTTCCAGGCTCACCAAAAAAGTATGACGTTGTTCGGGCGTGCATTCCATGAACGATTTGCCGTGCATTTTTTTGCAGGCTTCATCCACTTCAGCAACACCACTCATAAATGCATCCTGCTGGCGCTGCGTGTAGCAATCGGTTACCATTACTTTCATGAACTCACCAATCTGTGCGGCTTTTGCGCCGGGAGTAGTGGTTGCCGGAATAATGGTTTCACCGATTTCATCTAACAAGGAAATAGTGCCGGGTGTAAATTCTGCTGCTGATTTAGCACCGGTTTTACAGCCGGTTAAAAACAGTTCGCCGCCAATAACAACACTACCGGTAAGTAAGGCTATTTTTTTTAAAAGTTCTCTGCGATCCATAATCGTTGATTTATAAGTTACTTAAAGATTTCCTTTTTTTAATTCGCTCACAGCAAAAGCAGCTGCTCTTGCTGTTAATGCCATATATGTCAGCGATGGGTTTACACAGGATGAACTCGTCATACAAGCTCCATCGGTTACAAACACATTCATGGCATCCCACACCTGGTTATTGCCGTTGAGAACCGATGTTTTTGGATCACGACCCATGCGTGCAGTTCCCATTTCATGAATACCATGCCCCATTGCATGACCAGAATCGTAGGTGTTGATATTTTTTGCACCCACTGTTTCCAGCATCTGTGCCATTTCTTCTTTAATATCCTTGCGCATGTTCAATTCATTCTCTTTCATTTCTGCATCCATTGAAAGAACGGGCAAGCCCCATTTATCTTTTACTTCTTTATCTAACGAAATTTTATTTTCATGATAGGGAAGTACTTCACCAAAACCGGTAGCACCAATTCTCCAGCCACCGGGTTCCGTCAATGCTTCTTTTAATCCGGCACCAATATTCAACTCTGCAATGGTGCGGCTCCAACCTTGCCGGCTGGCGCTGCCCTGGTAACCATAACCTCGCAGAAAATTCCGTTGCTTCTTATCGCCGGGAATATTGGCAAAACGACTGATGTAAAAACCAGCCGGCCTTCTGCCGTATTCGGTTACATTTTCATACCCTTCAATTTCACCACTTGCACCGAGGTTGTAATGATGATCCATTACATTATGTCCCAACTCACCGCTGCTGCTGCCCAAACCGCCGGGCCATATATCGGTTGCTGAGTTAAACAACAGCCATGTTGAATTTAATGCCGATGCACATACGAATACGATCTTTGCTTTGTACTCGTAGGTTTTGTTATCCATTGTATCAAGCACTTCGACACCAGTTGCTTTCTTTGTGTCTTTGTTGTAAAGGATTTTTGTTGCGTACGATAATGGTCTAACTGTAAGATTATTCGTTTTCATCGCCGCCGGTAAGGTGGAAGACTGTGTACTGAAATAACCTCCGAACGGACAACCTTCCCAACAGCGGTTCCGAAACTGACAACCCGGTCGCTGATCGTGCGGCACTGTAATATTTGCTACCCGGCTGTTGATCAGATGCCGTTCGCCTTTGTACAACTGCTTGAGTTTTGCTGCAAGATCTTTTTCTACAATATTCAAAGGCACAGGTGGAAGAAACTGTCCATCGGGTAAATAAGGCAGGCCTTCAACAGACCCACTGATGCCTGCAAATTTTTCTACATGATCGTACCAGGGCGCTATGTCTTTGTATCGAATGGGCCAATCAACACCAAACCCATCTTTTGCATTGGCTTCAAAATCCAGGTCGCTCCACCTGTAACTATGCCGGCCCCATAAAACTGAACGGCCACCCATACGGTAACTGCGCCACCAGGTGAATGGTTTTACTTCTGTATAGGGTGAATCTTTTTCGTTGACCCATGCATCCATTACCCGTTCGTTGGCAGCCCATCCCCGATGGATCACCGGATAGTCTTCCTTTTGTTGCTGTGTTGTTTTACCACGATGCTCAAACTCCCAGGGCATTTTTGTGGCAGTTGTATAATCAACAATATGTTTGTGCTCGGCTCCACGTTCCAGCATAAGCACCTTCAGTCCTTTTTCACAAAGTTCTTTGGCTGCCCAGCCGCCGCTGATTCCCGAGCCGATCACGATTGCATCGTATGTATTTTCTGCCATGTTGGAAT
>CAYMSG010000432.1:0-3340 GCA_964392955.1 uncultured Chitinophagaceae bacterium
TTCCATTCATTGCATACTGGCCAGCGAAAATAAAGCCGGCAGTCGTAACACAACCTGCTGCTTTGTGGGACATGTATCCCACTTTTTTAGAACTGGCAAACATTCCTGTAACCGAAACGATCGATGGTATATCCATTGTTCCCTTGCTGACGCAGAATAAAGGCAGGCAAAAACTGCACGATTATTTTTACTGGGAATTTCATGAAAACGATGGACGGCAGGCGGTGCGTTGGGGCAAATGGAAAGGTGTTCGTTTAGGTGTAAGTAAAAATGAAAACGCTCCTGTCGAGTTATACAATTTGAATACTGATCCCGGCGAACAGAACAATGTTGCTGCTAAATTTCCTGAAGTAGTGAAGGTGATTGAGAAGATTATGAAACAGGAGCATGTGTACAATCCTGATTGGCCATTGCTGCAATCAGAAAGAAAGAAATAAGCTAAAATCAATTGTTGTAATGATCAAGAACACGTTATAACAAAGGCAACCCATGAATGGATCGCCTTTTTACTTAACCCTTGATTATGACCTGTGATTAAAAACGATGTATTGGATCAGTTGGATGGTTTGATTTGTTTACTGCGTTCAAACAACAACTCCGGCTCATTGGTAGTAATAAACTGAAAGCCACTTCGCAAAAGCCAGTCCATTGTTTCTGCATCATTCACCGTCCATGCGTTTAATACAATGCCATGCTGTTTGGCTTCTGCAATCCATTCCGGGTGTTTTTGAAACACGGTAAAATGATAATCGGCACCATCTATCTTATCAGCTTTTAACTGAGCAGGCGATTTGTTGCCTTCCAGGTATTGCAGCGAAGCAGTGGCATCCAGTTCTCTTATCTTCAGCAAAATATCATAGTCAAAACTGATGTACACGATCATGGCTTCGGCTTTCAATCGTTTTACGATCTGTACGGCCTTTTCTGCACTCTGCTTTGCTCGTTCCTTGCTGATGCCCGATGGTTTTAATTCCAATACCAGTCTCGTGGTTGAATTGTTTTGCAATCCCGCTTCCAGGTATTGCTGTAACGTTGGCAACGGTTCGCCGTTTGAAAGTGTGAATTGCTGTAACTGTGCATATGTCGATTTCTCTACTTCCAGTTTGTTGAAATGCGGATCATGATTAACGATGAGCGAATCATCGGCCGTCATCCGCACATCAAACTCCGAACCGGTGCATTGCAACCGGATGGCTTCTTTTAATCCGGCAATGGAATTCTCGGGGAGTTTGTTTTTTTTGAAGGCACCACGGTGTGCCACCACCACATTATCGGCAAAATTCGGTTTGTTCATAACACGTCGGTTAACAGAACAGGATAAAAAAAGAACGAACAGCAAACTGCAGCAAACTATTTTCACGTTCAGGTTTATTTATGTTGAAGAAAAAGCCATTTGAGTAATTCAGGTTCGGCAAATGCCGGATCCCAACTGTTATGATTGGCATTGGGATAAAGTGTAAACTTCACATTGGCCTTTGCCTTCTGCAAAGCATCAGCCATTTGCTGTGAGTACTCCGGCAATACCACATCGTCTTTTGCACCATGAAAAATCCACCAGTTGGTTTTCTTCAGTTGCTTCGCTGTTGCCGGATGTGCACCCCCGCAAATTGCAACAGCCGCCGCAAACATACCGGGTTTTCGCCGAACCAGTTCATATACACCCATCCCTCCCATCGACAATCCCATCGCATATACTTTTTTTGTCTGCACAGGGTAACGACGGATGATATTATCAACCAAACCCATGACCAGTTTCATTTGTGATGTGGCATCACCATCCGGGATAAAATAAAAACTGCGTTTACTGTTTTTGGTACCGGTTGCAACAGCCTGTACATTGCTCCAGTAATTGGTTGCTGCGCATTGGGGAAACACAACAATGGCAGGATATTGATTCCGGTTACTGTCGGCCAGAAAAAGCCTGGCCCCATGTGTCAATTGCTTTTCATTATCGTTGCCGCTTTCTCCACGCCCATGTAAAAAAACAATGAGTGGATATGTTTTTGTTGCATCATAATTTGCCGGAAGTAAAATCCGGTACGGCAACGTGTCGCCATATTGGATGAACCAATGTTTTTCAAACAGGGTTTTATCCTGTGCATTCAATTTTGACACAACCAGCAAGATGAAACAAATACACGTGACTGAAAATTTCATATGAATTATTTTACAAGTAAGCGCTATTTGAATTGAGCCCCACGAATGATAAAGTTATGTTGCGGATCGTCCATGTATTGATTGAGATAAGGTGAGTATGTTTGTACCCGGATGGTTTTTGTTTTAAAATCAAGATCAATGATACGTAACCATCCATTCCCTCCTTTTACCGATCCCTTCACTCCTTCCTGGTAATTGGCCAGCATCTGGTACACAGGATAACCGGCATCGTTACTGCTGATGAGTGTACCAACGCCTGTATTGAGCACATGACCTGAAAATACAAACCTTGTATTGGGATGAAGTTTGACCAGTTTATTCCAGATCTGTTCGCCATCATTCACCGTTGAATCGCCTTTGTCTTTTCCAACACCATATACCTGCGGACGCCAACTGTCACCCGGGCCCTGTCTTGTACTGTCGCTGTACATATAACTATGCGTGTTGATAATCACCAAATGATCGGGATGTTTTGCAATTACATCATTCGCCCAGTTTAAGATACTGTTGCGTGGACCAAACTCTAATGTAAGGACAAGCCATTTTATTGCACCTGTTACAATTACATACGCAGCGTTATCCATTTTCTGTTCTTCAGCCACTGTTTTAAAAGCAGGTAAAGCAGACATTGTTGCGTATGGAAAATACGAATTGAATAGTGTTGAGTTTCTTACATCGGCAAACTTACCATCGGCACTACCCATATCATGGTTACCTGCTGCAAGAACATAGGGAACTTTCTGATTCAGTTTGGAAAATGCCGACTGAATGATCATCCATTCTTTGTGATTGTTGTTTTGTGTAAGATCGCCCTGCTGTAATACAAGATCAATCTCTTTGGCATTGCGTACAATCCAGTTGATCTGCGAATCCAGCACTTCCGGAAATTTTTCAGCATAGGTCTGTGTATCGGGTAACAGAACAAAACGGGCCTTGTGCAGTTTGGCAGTACAGGAAAACAAAAAACCACTAAGGATAAGAATAATGAATAAACGCATACTTTACTTTTTAAGATGCGGACTTTCAAAACCTAATTTCTTCAACCCAACTTTTATTTCAGGGCAGCTCATGAATAAATTCCACAACAAACCACTGCGGTAGTTTTCCATCATCACCACAATCGGCCCCTGGTCGATGGCAAGGTAACGGGGCGTGTACCAGTTTTCTGTTTCACTGAACGCAT
>CAYMSG010000433.1:0-3335 GCA_964392955.1 uncultured Chitinophagaceae bacterium
AAAGGCGGTGTAAAGATTGCTTTTGGTACCGATGCCGGTGTATTTGCACATGGCAAAAACTGGATCGAATTTATTTACATGACCGAAGCTGGCATGCCGCCGATGGAAGCCATTCAGAGTGCTACGAAAAACGGAGCGTTACTGTTAGGCATGTGGGATAAACTCGGCAGTATTGAAAAAGGAAAGATCGCTGATATCATTGCGGTTGATGGCGACCCCCTCAATAATATCAAAGCAATGGAGAAAGTGGTGTTTGTGATGAAAGATGGGAAAGTGTTTAAGAAAGATGGTGTGCAGATGTTGTGATGATGATTTTGTTAGATTAAAACAATGGTTCGTGCAAATGCATGAACCATTGTTTTATATGTTTAAAAACGTAATAAAATCTGTTTCTTTTTTTAGAGATGTCTTCTGCGTCGTCATGACGCACTCCGAGAATTTTACTGCCTGTAATTACTCAACATCTTACACCCGTCATGCTGATGAACAGTCTGCACCTCTTTATGGGGAAATATCCCTACCTTGTTAAACAGCTAGCCATTTTACAAGAGGGTTGAATTCATTTCGAATGCAGTTGTTCATCATAATCAATAATAAATCCTGCAAAACGGTTGAACCCTTCTTGGTTCACCATCTGGGAAATAGGCTTGTTCCAGTAACTCGATCCATTGGATGACTGCATGCAGCTTATTTGTTGTACGATCGAAGTACCAAGCCTGACACACGTTGATCTTTGTTACATGTTCGGCCGTACGCAAAGGCTGCAGTATATTATACTGCACCACAGTACCGGCACTATCCAGTACTTCCTCCCTTACTGTATCAAGTCCCCATGTGTAAATTTCCTTTGCAGGAATTGGCTGGTTGGTTTGTACATCTACTGCTTTGATACTTCCGTTTTCAATAGCTGTGAGCAGCAGTAGCGATATGGATGCCGACTGATCTGTTGTTGTAAACGGTTTGATGATCCAGTCGCAGGCATCGGCCTGTAAAAGAACAGTGTCCTGCTTTAACAGCTGCAACCTTGATGGTTTGGTTTGTGCAAAAGAGGAACCGGTAAACAACAGAACAGCAAGCAACAGGAGGAAGAGTTTCATAGACGATAAATGTTTTATCAAATATAATCGGTTTGCATTTGCTGATTGCTGCAGAAAACACTTTTGCACAACGGGCTTCTCCTATTGCATTCTTCTGTTTTGATGCGTACCTTATTGATCTAAAAACATCAGCCATGATCGATAATTTCTACCTGGCACTTACTGCTATCCTTTTATTGCCATTGCTACCTGCCTACATCATTTATAAATTTTTACCGGAAAGCGAAACCAATGTAGAAGGACCCTACAAAAAATTAAACCTGAAACTCAAAGGTGCATTTGCAGGTTATTTTCTGTTGGTATTGCTGAGCCTTGGTTTGCAATATGCGGTTATGACGAGTAAGCAGGGAAAGCAGATCGAACAATTGACACAGTCTGTGAGCGACAGCAGTCAACTGCTGCAAACCTACCGTTCACAAATTGAAGCGGGAAAAAATCCGGTGATCGATTGGAAGATCAAAGGCATTGTAAACCCCGGCGATAAAGAAGGCACCCGTTTCTTTTTTGATGATGGTACTACTTCCAAAAATCCCGACGGCAGTTTTGAACTCATCAAACGAAGTGTTGCAGCGCAGGGCAAAGCCAATCCGCCCAAATGGATCTGTGTGTACAATCCGGTTACGGGTTACCAGGTGATCAGTTTAAACAGGGAGATTCCGCATCCCGATATTGCCAGTTATAATGTAAGCTTTAATGATGAATTGCATGAGATCCTCATCCGCAAAGCAATTGATATCAACAGTGCAGAAAAAGATTCCATTGTTGCAGTAGCCGGTTTCTTAGAAAAAAATCCGGAGTTGAAAACAAAAGTAACACAGGCCGATCCCAACTTTTTCATCAAGGCCAATAAAACAAAATTGCTGCAGGAAAGGATCAAGACAGTACACATGCCGGTAACGAGGCAGTAAGGAATTGGCAATTGGTAATAAGCAATTGGCAAACACAATCGTTACGCCATCGCTTATCGCCCGACCATCCGATAGCTATCGGATCAACAAGTAAACTCAATCAGCTTTCAGTTTTAGAGACGTCTCCTTCGTCGACATGACGGCACTCCGAAAATTTATATTGCTTGCTATTACTTAAACTTTTACTTCGTCATGTCGACGCAGGAGACATCTCTGCTTGGCAGTACTGTTGCTATTTATAAATCTGCTAACCCGATTGCTCCGTTTTGCTACGACGTACGAGAGTCCGCCAAAGGCGGAAGGAACGATACCATGAAATACTAAAGCTGTAACAAGCAAAAAAGGGCGCAAAGAAAAAACCTCTGCGCCCTCTGTCATCTCTGTGTGAAAAGTTTTATGCTTCCGCAAAATGCTGATGGAAATACGGAATGGTTTCAATGCCTTTATAGAAATTAAAAATATCGTACTTCTCATTCGGGCTGTGCAGGTTGTCGCTGTCCAAACCAAAACCCATGAACACGATCTTGATGCCTAACTCCTGTTCAAACAACGCACAAATAGGAATACTGCCGCCACCACGCACCGGAATGGCATCTTTACCAAATGTATCTTTAATTGCAGCAGCTGCTGCTTTGTACGCTTTGCTGTCAACCGGTGTCATGTATGGTTCACCACCATGATGTTCATGTGCTTCCACCTTTACTCCTTCAGGCGCAATGCTTTTAAAGTAGTTCAATAATTTTTCAGTGATCTTTTCACTCGACTGGTTTGGCACCAGGCGTGCAGAAATTTTTGCAAACGCTTTTGAAGGCAACACCGTTTTTGCACCTTCACCCGTATAACCACCCCAGATGCCGTTCAACTCCAATGTTGGGCGAATACCGGTACGTTCATTGGTAGTGAATCCTTTTTCGCCCCAGAGTTTTGCTACACCTAAATCAGCAGCGTATTCGTTTTCATTGTAAGGAGCAGCAGCCATCATCTTGCGTTCTTCTGCGGTTGCTTCCACTACATCATCATAAAAACCGGGAATGGTAATGTGATTGTTTTCATCATGACAACTGGCGATCATTTTTGCCAGCATGGTAATGGGGTTTGCCACAGCACCACCATACACACCGCTGTGCAAATCACGGTTGGGGCCTGTTACTTCCACTTCAATATAACTCAAGCCACGCACACCAATATCGATGCTGGGATTTTCCATACTGATCATGGCTGTATCGCTGATGAGTACCACATCAGCTTTCAGTAATTCTTTATTGGCTTTTACAAACGTTGCCAGGTTGGGGCTGCCCACTTCTTCTTCCCCTTCAATACAAAATTTAAT
>CAYMSG010000434.1:0-3325 GCA_964392955.1 uncultured Chitinophagaceae bacterium
TATTGTAGGTATGTTGCTTACTGGTGTATTTGCCAGCACAACTGTACACGGAATTTCAGGCGGACCGGAAGGTTGGTTCTACGGTAATCCTGCCTTCTTCTTTACACAGGTAAAAGCATTGGGAATTGTAGTAGCGTACAGCTTTACAGTTTCGTACCTCATCTTTAAGTTCATCAACTTCATTTTACCAATGCGTGTAACGGAAGCTGAAGAAGAACTTGGATTGGATGCTTCACAGCATGATGAAAAGTATTTACAAGGTACCTTGCTTGTATCTAAAAACGGACAAATGAAAGAAGAAGAAGTTGCTGAGGCGATCTCAGAATAAACCAACTGCTTCAAACGCTCTTATCACGTAAAACAAAAAAGGTACAGCATTCTGATGTGCTGTTGACGCAACACATCTGCTGTACCCTTATTAACACTTAAAATCTATTACAATGTTACGAAAATTATTTGCAACAGGTTCGCTCCTGGCTGTTACTCTTATGTCATCTTTTGCGCAACAAAATTCTGTTCTGGAAGTTGTTACGCCTCCTGCCGATTCTACTGCTGCAGTTGCAGAGGAACCCGAAAAAAAACCAGCCCTCACCATCAGCGGATCTGCTGATGTGTATTACAGGTACGATTTCAGAAAACAATTGGGTAATAATTACACCAGCTTTACCGGCACGCAAAATGCATTTTCATTAGGGATGGCTTCTGTAAAATTTGAACACGCAGGTGATAAAGTAAGTGCAGTGGCTGATCTGGGTTTTGGACAACGTGCTGCTGAATTTGCATACAACGACGCAGGTATTCTTGCTGCTGTTAAACAATTGTATGTAAGCTACTCACCAACCGACAACCTGAAGTTCACAGCCGGTTCATGGGCTACACATGTGGGTTATGAATTGCTTGATCCGCAATTGAACCGTAATTACAGCATGAGCTATATGTTTACCAATGGTCCGTTCTCACACACGGGTATCAAAGCCGATTTCTCTGTTGGTAAAAGTAATTTCATGGTGGGTATTGCTAATCCAACCGATTACCGTTTTGTTCCTGAAGATCAGATCAAAAAGAAATTCTTTCTTGCACAGTACAGCATTGCACCAACAGACGGCATCAGCCTTTACCTGAATTATGCAGGTGGAAAAAATCCGGATACTTCGATTGTAAATCAGTTTGATTTTGTAGGCACATTTGCACTGGGCAGCAAATTCAGCCTGGGTTTAAATGCAACGATGAACAACAGTAAAGCATGGGATGGTTCTAAAAATGCAGATGCGTTAACATGGTGGGGTGCTGCCAGCTATATCAGCTTCGATCCTACCGAAGTATTTGGTTTAACACTCCGCAGCGAATTGTTCGATGATAAAGATGGTGTAAAAGGATTTGGTACATCCATCTTCGCCAATACACTTTCAGCAAACTTCAGGGTAGGTGGTTTCACCTTTATTCCTGAGTTGCGTTTGGAAAGTGCCGGCTCATCTATTTATGCAGACAAAAGCGGTGTTTATAATGAAAAAACAGCCGCAAGCTTTATTGTAGCTGCCGTGTATAAATTCTAACTTGAACAACGGCCATTCAGTTTCCTTTTTTATATATGGCAGGCCCGCTCTTTCTATAGCAGGCAATCGATTACCCCCTTGTATTTACAGGGGGGTTCGGTTTTATATCAGGTAATTTTTACAACGCCCCAAATAAAAGGGAATCACATTCTGCGGGTAGTTGTTGGGAGAGAGGATAAGTCTAAAATTTATTTTCCTTTGGTTATTCTGGTTTTGATGTTCGTCAACATGCCTTCTTTGATCCCTACAATATGTTCCACTTGAATTTTATTCTTGAAAACGAGCACCTGCGGGAAAATGTCGGCCTTCTTTTTTAGTTTATACTGAAGTATTGCATTGGAAAAAGTTGGATAAAGATCAATCGCCTTATCCATGTATTTAAGTATGCTGTCTTTTGGTTGATCCATTAGCAGAATAATATTAGCATTGTCCCTGCACTCTTCCAGAACATGCAGGTTCTGAATCAGATATTTGGAATAACCGCATCCAACACCTCCGTAAACAATAACTGTATACATTTTATCGATTTGCCGTAAATCAAAATTCGTCGATACGAGCGAACTGCTGTCGAATGGAGGAAATGTATTCTGGCCAAGGCTTGTCAGGTGTAGAAACGCCACAAGGATCAACGATGTAGTAATGTGTTTCATACTCTTTTGAAATTATTTCAATTAGACGTTAAACATTCATTATTAGTTCGCTCTCTCAAGTATCATCATACGGCCGGTTCCTGCTGACTTAAACAATGGAAACTGCCCAATCCCCAGATGATCTCGGTTGAATCAATACCAACTACTTCACGTTCAGGAAAACATTGCTGAATAATTTGTAATGCTTTGTCATCTTTTGCAGAACGGAACGTTGGAACAATCACGTGCCTGTTCGAAATATAAAAATTGGCATACGAGCAGGGGAGGCGTTGATCATCGTATACCAGTTCATCCGGCATGGGTAGTTCAACAATGTTCAATTGCTTGCCATTGAGTAAACGCATTTGCTGTAACTGTTTTAAATTATGTTGCAGCAGCTCATAATTCTCATCGGCTTTGTTTTCTTCGATGACTGTTAATACGGTGTCTTCATTTACAAAGCGAACGGTATCATCAATATGTCCATCGGTATCATCACCCACAATGCCTTCATCGATCCACAGTATTTGTTCCACCCCATAATAGTTGATGAGATATTCTTCAATCTGTTGTTGATTCAAATGGGGATTACGATTCGGATTCAACAGACAGGCTGTTGATGTCATCAATGTTCCCTTGCCATTAAATTCAACCGAACCTCCCTCCATTACAATGCCGGGATTGAACACCGGAATATTGTAATGTTTCCCAATCAATGTTGGCACCACATCATCCAGATCAAACGGCGGATATTTTCCACCCCATGCGTTGTAGCCCCAATCAACAATTACTTTTTTCTGTTCTGCTTTTGGGTTGATGAGAAACGCAGGTCCATGATCCCTGCACCATGCATCGTTGGTGGGGTGAAAAAAGAATTCTACTTTACTCAGATCAACTTCTGCTGTTTGCAAATGACCCAACGCAAAATTCTTCATCGCTTCGTCCGCCACATTGATACGTACCTGCTCACTTAATGCAAGCGTTTTAATAAACTGTGCATAGTAAGGGAAGATGGTATGAATTTTTCCCGGCCAGCTTGCTTCTTTGTGAGGCCACGAAAGCCACGTTGCCACGTGTGGCGCAAATTCAGCAGGAAAAAAATAGCCGAGTTCTTTAGGAGTTGGAGAGTCGGGAAGTCGGGAA
>CAYMSG010000435.1:0-3324 GCA_964392955.1 uncultured Chitinophagaceae bacterium
CTTGCTGTACCGGCTCACCGGCCGTAAGAGTAAAAAATTCTGTTGCAGGCCCACGTTGACTGGAAACGCCAAAACCCTGGCTTTTGTGCATGCTCCTGCTTTCGCTTGCAATTTCACCATAGCTTTTTCCAAGCAACGGATTGAATGCACCGGCATCTAATTTTAATTGATCATTGGATGTTGTATTGTTGCCGCCAAAATTGAAAGTATTCCAAAGAATACGTTTGGCTTTCCAGGGCTTTACCCCAAACTTGAATTGTTCAGGAAAACGATTGGGATCGGCTGCTGCATCAAACGCCTCACGGGCAAGCACAGCCGAAGCGGAATGATGCCCATGGCCTGCACGTGCATCGGGCGGAAACCGGGTAATGATCACATCGGGCTGAAACTTACGGATCACCCATACTACATCACTCAGTATTTTTTCCTTGTCCCACATCTTCAACGCTTCATCTGTTGATTTCGAAAAACCAAAATCATACGCACGGGTAAAAAATTGTTCTGCACCATCTATACGTCGTGCAGCCAGTAATTCCTGTGTGCGTATCAAGCCCAACTCGATCCCTTGCTCATCACCAATTAAATTTTGTCCGCCATCACCACGGGTCATACTTAAATAACCGGTGCGGTACATCCGCTCTTTGCTGAAGTACGCCAGCAACCGGGTATTTTCATCATCCGGATGGGCAGCTACGTACAGCACACTGCCAATCACCTTCAGTTTTTTTAATCCCAATAAAATTTCAGCACTGTTGAGTGTTGTGGGTGTTTGCGCAACAGAAACGAAACTGATAAAAATAGCAAGAACGATATAAAAATATTTCCTCATGCAAATAGACTTAATGGTTGCGAAGATAGAGTTTGATGAAAACTACTTTTGACCGATGATGGAATTTATAAAGGTTTAACATTCTGACAAGTGTCAGGGCATCGAAAGCGTCAGGCACCTACACGGCTGCACCGAAAAACAAATAAGCCAACAAAATAGAAGTAATGATGCCTACCAGATCGGCCAGCAACATAGTGCCTACTGCATAGCGTGTATTTTTGATACCTACTGCTCCAAAGTAAACGGCGATAATATAAAATGTTGTATCAGCCGAACCTCTGAACACCGATGCAAGGTTGCCTGCAAATGAATCAGGACCATGTGCATTAAGTGTATCGATCATCATCGCTCTTGCACCACTTCCACTTAATGGTTTTAAGATAGCGGTAGGTAAAGCATCCACAATACGTGTATCGCCACCCACCCAGATAAACAATTGCTTGATCCCGTCCATTACAAATTCAAACACTCCACTGTTTCGCAGCAAACTGATAGCCACCAGTAACCCAACGAGATAAGGAATAATGCGGATCGCTGTTTCAAACCCACCTTTGGCGCCATCAACAAACGCATCAAAAATGGCAATTTTTTTATAGATCGCTCCCAACAAGATCAACAGAAAGATCAGGAGAATAATTCCATTGCTCAAATTGGTTGAGAAAAATTGTACGCCTTGTACATCCAGTGTTTTGATATAAAGGATCAATGCGGCAATTACAGTTGATATACCAAGCACCCACAACAAAATCACTGATTGAAAAATGCGGATGCGTTGCTTCCAGGCAACAATGCTTAATGCAGCAATGGTGGCCATGAATGTTGCGATCATGCAGGGAATGAAAATATCGGTAGGATGTGCTGATTTCAATGCGACCCTGTCGGCAATAATTACAGTTGGCACCAATGTTAAACCGGATGCATGCAAACACAGAAACATCAACTGTGGATTGGATGCTTTTTCTTTCTCAACATTCAGTTCCTGCAAACTTTCCATTGCTTTAATGCCAAATGGTGTAGCCGCATTATCAAGTCCCAACAGATTAGCAGAAAAATTCATCACCATATGCCCCATTGATGGATGATTTTGGGGAACATCCGGAAAAATGCGTGAGAAAAAAGGCCCGATGATCCGTGACAGAAAACGAATGCCACCTGCTTTTTCTGCAATACTCATAAAACCCATGAACAGTGCCATGATACCAATGAGACCAATACATAGATTCACTGCATCTTTTGTGGTATCGAACACACCATTGGCCGGTTGCATTTTAAATACACGGTACAATGAACTATCGGCTGTAGCAACTACTTTTTCTTTTCCCCATACAGCCATTTTTTGTTGCTTTAACTGCTCCTGTATTGATACAGGAACCATAGCGGCATCAACCGTACGTGCAGCAATGGTATCGGTATTTTTTCCGGTTACCAATGAACTGAAAATCTGCTCCTGTCCCGGCTCGAATAAGAATTTTACGGTGGCAGCCAGTAAAGCAAGTAGAATGAAAGCGGTCCATATTCTGCTTAAAGCCATAGTTCAATTTTAGTTTCCAAATTGAAGATTGCAGATTTTTCCGAAACAGCCAAAACCATCTTTTCACAAGCCTTTCGCTGCTAAGCTGTGAAGACTTATCTTTGCGGCCATTTTTGATGAGTTGTCAGTCGTCAAATCAAAAAATCATACATCATAAATCAGAAATCATACAATGGGTTTAAAAGCAGGAATCGTGGGTTTGCCAAATGTTGGAAAATCAACCTTATTCAACGCCGTAAGTAACAGCGCCAAAGCTCAGGCAAGTAATTATCGTTTTTGTACCATTGAACCCAATGTTGGTTTGGTGGATGTGCCGGATGTGCGGATCGATAAACTGGCCGAGCTGGTACAACCGGATCGTACTGTACCTACTCAAATTGAGATTGTTGATATTGCCGGTTTGGTGAAAGGTGCCAGTAAAGGTGAAGGTTTGGGCAATAAGTTTTTGGCCAACATCCGTGAAGTAGATGCCATTATTCATGTAATCCGTTGTTTTGAAGATGAGAATGTGTTGCGTGAAGAAGGGGCCATTAACCCGGTAAGTGACAAAGAAATTATTGACACCGAATTACAGTTGAAAGATCTCGATACGGTTGAAAAGAAAATCCAGCGTATTGAAAAGCAGGCACGTGTGGGCGATGCAAAAGCAAAAGCCGAACTGGAAGTATTGCTGAAATGCAAAGCACACCTGGAACAGGGCAAAAGTGTTCGTGGATTAGACCTCAACAGTGCAGAACTGGATCTTATCCAGGATTCATTTTTCCTTACACAGAAAAAAGTATTGTATGTAGCGAATGTGGACGAGGCCAGCATGCATACAGGTAATAAATATTCGGAAGCATTGATTGCTGCCGTGAAAGATGAAGGTGCCGAAGTGATTGTGATGAATAACAGCATTGAAGCGCAGATCAGCGAAATGGAAGATCCGGACGACAAGCAATTGTTTATGGATGAATACAAAATG
>CAYMSG010000436.1:0-3323 GCA_964392955.1 uncultured Chitinophagaceae bacterium
ATCGGATGTACATCACCCAATCGTTTCATTAACGTTACCCTTGCGAGGTAATCAACATTTCCCGTTACAATTAAACTGTAAATAAGCAAGCCGATTCCCTGGCCGGTATCGCCACGGGAAAAAAGAAACACAACCAAGGGTGCCCAGATGAGTGTGGTGCCAACAATCGGAAAAAATGCAAACACACCTGTAATAAAACCCCACAGTACAAATTCATTGATCCCGAAAATCCAATAACCAATCAATGCAAACACACCTTGTATCAGTGAAATGAGCGGAATACCAATAGCGTTCGCTCTTACAACACTCATGGTTTCGCTGGCGAGTATATCAATATTCTCTTCGTGCAGGGGTAAAAAATAATCGAAGGAGGCTTCCATTTCTTTTCCATTGGTAAGCATAAAGAAATAAACAAACAACATCATGGCCAGGTTGGAAAGAATCATGGCTGTGCTGTTCAGGAAAGCAGGAAAAAAATTGGCGATTCGTTTCTGCAGTTCTACAACATTCTCATCAGTAAACAATTCCTGTCCGGTCCACTCTTTTATTTGTGCCGAAACTGATTTTAATCCCTGCACCACTTCATCGGAATGACTGAATACTTCTGTAATCTTGGGCGACAGTAAATTAATGATATAATACACCGGCAAACCAAACAGCACCAGGAAACCTAACAGAAAAAGCGTAGCTGTTAAACTCTTGTTCCACTTTTTCCTGATGGTGAGGTAACGGTACCAACCTCTGCTGAGTATATATAAGGTAATAGCGCCCAAAAAACCGGGCAGAAAAATATACAGCTCGTTAACAAGCAACAAGCCTAATGATATTAAAACGATAAGGAGTAAAATTTGCCGTAAACGGCTGCTGAATGATGCCATGCGATGAAATTACAAAAAGCTTTTATAGCCATCATAAAAAAAGCCGGGTTTAACCCGGCCATTTTAAAGCTACTGCTTCTGAAAGTTTATCTGATCTGTCCACGCACTACACCATTTGCGTAAAGTGTAGAATGAACGTTTACATACAAGGCATCGGTCTTCAGGGAATTATAGATCGCATCGCTGAGAGTAAAAACTTTTTCAACAGCAAAATCGGCAGCATTCGCAGCAATACCCAGCAACACAGCTCCGTTGGTACCAGCAGCACCGGCATGAATATGCGCTGCTGTAACCGCATCGCCGGTTTGTAAATTGCTTACAGAAACAATTGAATAAAGTTTTTTATTTGCAGTTACACGAATGCGTGCAGTTCCGGTAGCAGAAGTGTTTACTGCGGGCACTTCATTGGCACCGCTGAGTGCAATGTCTGTTGCAAACTCTACGTTGCTGTTTACCTGTCCCCGAACAATACCTGACGCTACCTGCGATGAATGGATGTTTAAATAGATTTCATTTGCATCGCTCTTTAAACTGTCTACCAATGTTTGGCGAATATTCATGATCGTGCCGCTCGCAGCAGAACCATTGAAGGCTGGATTGAAGTTTAGAATAACTCCGCCATTTGCCCCTGCGTTCCCTACATGAAAATGTGCAGCTGTTAAAGCATCACCACTGGCCAGGCCCGTAACAGAAAAACTATAACTCAGCGAATTATCGCTCATGAGCTTGATGTTAGCAACACCCGTTTCATTTCGTCCTGCGGGAGCGGGATTTTCAAACCTGGCACTCAGGTTAACGTTCCATTCTTTTACTACTGTTGCCGAATTGCCGCTTTCCTTTTTACAAGAGAGTAATATCACCGATGTTACAATGGCTACAGCCGATTTCAATACAAGATTTTTCATACAAATAATTTTTATACGAGCATCTACGTAAAAACAGCATTGATGGATTTAACCGATGTAGTGAATAAGTATACAGCCGAAATTGTGCCAGAACAGTTAATGTGCAGAACTTAGTCTTCCCACACCTTTAAACCTTCGCTGCAGTTGGCACAGATGTCGATATTTTTGCGGCTGGTCATGAGCTCACGGCGGAACTGTTTGTAGTTATCGTTGTGCCACACCTGTTTGAACGATTGCATTTTTAAATTGCCCAGTTGATGCATGGCATCTTTATCAAAGCAGCAGGGCACTACCAATCCATCCCAGGTAATCACGTTGGCATGCCACAGTTTCCAGCAATGGTTTTGTAATTTGTTCTTGGGTGAATAAGAACCGTCGGTATTCTTTTTATAGCGACTGTATTTGTTGAGTGTTGGGATCAGTTGATTGGGATCGTTCTCGTAATCGTACACCTGTGCAGTTTTAAACCACACATCATCAACGCCCACTTCTTTTGCCAGTTGTTTTACATCTTCCAGTTGGTGTTCGTTGGGTTTCACCACCAGAAACTGAAACACCACAAACGGTTTTTTACTGTTGAGTTCTTTCTTCCACTTCACAATATTTTTTGCACCTGCAATTACTTTTTCCAAATTACCACCTACTCGGTATTGTTGATAAACATCCTGTGTTGTACCATCAATGGAAATGATCAAACGATCCAAACCGCTTTCTACTGTTTGTTTTGCTTTCTCATCTGTTAAGTAATGGGCATTGGTAGAAGTAGCAGTATAGATTTTTTTCTGCGCCGCATATTTCACCATCGGTAAGAACTCCGGATTTAAAAACGGTTCGCCCTGGAAATAAAAAATGAGATAGAGTACATCTTTATGAATATCATCAATGGTCTGTTCAAAAAAACTTTTCTGCAACATACCGGTTGGCCTTGTAAACTCACGCAAGCCGCTCGGGCATTCAGGACAGCGGAGGTTGCAGCTCGTAGTCGGTTCAAACGAAATAGAAACCGGATAACCCCACTGGATGGGTTTGTTGAGTAAACGGCTCAATTGATAACTGCTCCACACCTTCGTCATGTTCCATGCACGACGTGGCGTAATTTTTGAAAACAGGTTGAGTATATCGTTGCGGTGTAATTGCGGCATTGAAGGGGCAAAGATAGTAGCATGGAGGTATCTGATAAATGCAACCGTCTTTTGCTTTTCACAAATTTTTTTCTGGCCAAAATGCAAAGAGTAAAAAAAAAGGTCTAGATTTGAGTAGTTGCATAAACAACTATATGCCAAACAACCAATTTAAGAAAGGCGAGTTATACAGTTTCATGACGGGCAAAGCAAGCACCGCTATTGCACGGCGTTTGCAGAAGAATATGAAGCAGGGCGGTATTGATATTACCGTTGAGCAATGGAGTGTATTGTATCATTTGTGGAAGAACGATGGACTGAGTCAGCAGGATTTGTGCAATGCTACATTCAGAGATAAGCCGAGCATTACCCGGTTAGTAGATAATCTTGAAAAGCTGAAACTGGTAAAGCGGGTAGCC
>CAYMSG010000437.1:0-3317 GCA_964392955.1 uncultured Chitinophagaceae bacterium
TAACGGGTTATTGTGATTATAAAATCTTCCATCACCCTGAACATCTAATGCAAGATTTCCAACGTACCCAGTTCCAAATGTATCAACCCCAATACCTACATTACCTGAAAACAAACTATTGCCATTTACCTGCAACGCAACATAAGGATTTGTAGCACCTAATCCAATTCCAATACCTTCGCTAAAGTAACCCTTACCAACAACATGAAATGCCTGTACGGGCGTGTTTGTATTTATACCAACGCTGGCTGGGCAATTGGGTAGAACACCGGTAAAAAGAATTCCAGAGCCGTTGTTTGCCCAGCGTGGCATGTCATTTTTACACCCAGTAATGTATGAAGCATCAGCTAAATCAATAAGAAATCCTCCCCGTGTTACCTTTCCGTTTGGGTTAATTGTTAAAAATTCAGATGTGAATACTGTTGAATCGGCCAGACCCTTTAATTTAAAATCGCCTTCCACCCATGCATCCCCTTTCATTTTTGTTGTGCCCAATATTTTCAGGTCATTTTTAGCCTTAGCATCTCCAACAAAAACTGATTCTCCAATAATCTTTACATCTTGTTCAACGCGTAATTGTTTTTCAATTACGGTACTGTCTCTTATTGTAACGGAACTGTCAATAGTAACTCTTCCCTTTACATCCAGGCTGGCAGCTGGTGTATTCGTACCAATACCCACATTACCTGAAGTTGGAAAAGTGTTTATTTGTGCAATGCCCATGCAACCGTTAAGGATAAGGATTAAATTGAGCAACGTTGTTTTCATGCGGAGGTATATTAATATATACAAACAATTTAGATTAAAAATGTTGAAATTACCAAATTTTACTACAGCATTTAACATTTATTTAACACAGGGATTGGCAATAGTGGAAAAGGGGAATCCCCACAACTAATTTCAGAATATCAGGTTCAGGAATTGGGATTGCTGTAAATTTCCTTAACACGTACTGTAATGCGGTGAATTTTAATAGTTCCGCCGCCGTTGTTCCAAACCATTACTTTAATAACGTCAGTAGGCTCAATGTATTTGTCGAACTCGCGGGCAAAAAGATAGGTTTGACGGCCGGGCTTTGGGGTGTAGGCCATATTCATATCCATGCCGTACCAGCTTTTGTTATCGTTGTGTTCTATCAGTTCTCCGTTGCGTTCAATTTGATATACCAGATGAAAAGGTGCAGTACTGCTATCGCGCTCAATGTCGGCCTCTACTACCAGATATCTGTCTTCATGAAAGCGCATGCTGCTGACAACGCCATGAAATACAGGACTAAATTGTTTCGCAGCATCTAGCTGTACATAATGTCCGGTGCTGTCGTTTATCATGGTTTCGTAGTTATGCAACCATTCATTTCGTTGTGCTGTAAACCTGAAGGTATTGCTATATATGGCGGAAGTGTCGGGAGTGCCCTTTTTATGGAAGAGTGTTGCCCTGGCGTTGGTAAACATGCGGTCGTCGCGGATGTTTGGATATGATGCCATAATGAGTTCGTTGGCCAGAATGGGCGTACTCCGGCTGCTCCATAACAGGGCAAAATATGGTTTTTTATTCTGTTCTAATAGGCGTTGCAGTTTTCCCAAATCGTTTACATCTTCAATATCATAAAATGCCAGGGAATCGTTGTGGGGAGTTTGATCCAGGTAGAAATGAAGATAATAGGGGTTGTTTACGTTGGCAACGGCTGTAATATTTCCGGTTCCGAATTCTTCGCGCCATTCGGCCAGGGCTTCTGCAGGTTCGCGAAGGGTACCAATACGGTTTGTGGTGTAGTAATGTTTTTCAGCCAGCGTACTGTATGCTGTAGCCGTAAGCACCAAAAGTACAATGCCGTGCGAAAGTCGGGACCTGGCAGTATGCACTACCATTCCACATCCTAACAGAATCAGAAACGGAAAGGCGAAGAACATGGGATAGGAATGCAAAATGGGGTTTTTATACTGAGAATAGAACCATCCGGCCAAAAAAGCAACGGTAAACCACAGAAATGTGATGATATATGGGAAAACACTGCGATGCGCCTTAAAATTAAAAAGTAGTCCCGCTGCAAGAAGTGTAATGCAAAGCAAGATAAGAGTATCTGAACCGTTCAATGCCCCAAATAGATACTCTTGAAGCCATCCTTTCTCGGGTTTTCCCAGCCATCCTTCCAAACCGCCAATACCCATCTGATATTGAAGAATTCCCAGGTGCGGAATAAAAAGTATGAAGGCTCCGACACCCGCCAGGGCATATTTTATTAGCTCTTTCCTGTCAAGGAACAGTAGCCCGGTTAGTGCAATTATTGCAACGGTAAGTAAAGCGTAGTAATGCGTATATGCTGTGGCAGCCAGCGTGATTCCGTAAAATATGTAATGTTTGTTTTTAGCGTCGTGGAGCATTACAATTCTTGCCCAGCAGTATGCATTCAGTATTACAAACAGGGCTCCCGGGGCGTAGGGTCTTGCTTGCTGCCCAAGGTGCAGGCTGTATTCCAGGGTTGCGTAAATGGCGGCAACCATTAAACCCGTATTGCCGTCAAACAGGCACCGCCCCAGTTTGTATAGAAAGTATACGGCTGCAATTCCACACATGGCAAAAGGCAAGCGAATCCAGTATTCGGTGGTGCCACCTATTTTGCTCCATAACCAAATAAACAATTGCACACCGGCAGGGTGCATGTCGCCTTCTTTAACTCCATATCTCAATAAATCTCCCAGATTGTCGTATCGGATTCTTGCCAGAGCACTTAATTCGTCGTTGCCGTACGAAAACCAATGTAGACCTGTTAACCGGAGTGCCGCTGCAGTAATTAATATCAGCAATAACAGGCCTTTTTCACCTTTCAGAATCTCCGGATTGAATTTCAGAGTCATTATTTATTCCTGATTTTGCAGCCGTTGCTTCAAGGTTTCCATCATAACAATACCCGCGGCTACCGATACATTCAGCGATGCCACACCCCGGTTAGATGCCGTCATGGGAATTTGCACCAGTGCATCGGCTCTTTGCAAAAGTTCAGGAGCAATGCCATCTTCTTCGCTGCCCATTAACAGTGCAACGGGAACAGAATAGTCTTCGCTCCAGTAGGGTTCAGATGCTTTTTCGCTACAGGCTATTACTTTTATTCCGCTTTCTTTAAGATACCGCAAAGTGGCTGTAAGGTTGTTTTCTCGACATACCGGTAAATTCATCAGCGCTCCGGCCGACGTTTTTACGGCATCGGCAGTTACCAGTGCCGAACCCTTGGCAGGTACTATTAATCCTTGGAATCCGGTACAGGCTGCGCTGCGGGCAATGGCCCCAAAGTTTCTTACGTCGGTTACCCTGTCCAGCAT
>CAYMSG010000438.1:0-3297 GCA_964392955.1 uncultured Chitinophagaceae bacterium
AGCAGCTGAAGCTTTGGCAATCAGCAATGAGCGATACGAGTTTATTAAATATGCAGCGAATGAAGCGATCTGGGATTTCGATATCGTAAACAAATCAATAGTTCGCAGTAACGGATACAAAGTATTGTTTGGTTATGATACAGATCGTGAACATTCCGATCTTGATTTCTGGGAATCGAAACTGCATCCGCAAGATCGGGACCGTGTAAAAAAAGAACTGCATGCATTTTTGAGTCAATCAGGTTCAAAGCAATGGCAAAGTGAATACCGGTTTTTGAAAAGCGATGGTAACTATGCATTTGTGATGGACAAGGGTTATCTGATAGTAGATAAAGATCAGTTGCCTGTTCGCCTGGTAGGATCGATGCAGGATGTTACCGAACAAAAAGAATTTGCAGAGAAACTCAAGATCAGCAACGAACGTTATGAGTTGGTAACAAAAGCAACCAATGAAGCGATCTGGGATCTTGATCTTGAAAAGAATGATATGACCTGGAGCGAAGGCTATCGAATACTCTTTGGCCATGGCTTTGAAGATGCAGATACAGGGCTTGATTTTTGGGAATCCAATATTCATCCCGATGAAAGAGCGGCGGTGGTTGATAGTTTTAATTTGTTTTTACAACAGCACTCAACACCGCATTGGGAATGTGAGTATCGGTTTCGCCGCAAAGATGAAACCTATGCAAATGTGCTCGACAAGGGCTATATGATCTTTAACAACAAGGGAACACCGGTGCGTATTGTAGGTTCGATGCAGGACATCAGCGAGCGGAAAAAACTGGAAAAAGAATTGATGCAGAAAGAGCGTAACCGTCAGTTCCAGATTGCACAGGCAGCTGTATTTGCGCAGGAAAAAGAACGGGCTGAAATAGGAAAAGAGTTACATGATAATATTGGTCAGTTGTTAACTACTACCAAGCTGTATCTTGAAATGTTGAAGAACAAGCAGGCTGATCCGGATGAGCTGATCGATCGTGGTACAAAACAAATCAATACGATCATCTCCGAGGTGAGAAATCTGTCACGGTCGTTGGTGCCTACCAGCATTAATGATCTCGGGTTGGTTGAATCGTTGAATGATCTGATGGAAAGTTTCCGTGCATTGGGAAGTTTTGAGTTGCAGTTTTTTGCTACCAACACCATTGAAGAACGCATGGATGCAAATGTAAAACTCACCATTTATCGCATTTTACAGGAGCAGCTTAACAATATTGTTCGCCATGCAGCCGCTACGAAAGTGTCGGTGGAAATGTTCCAGGAAGATAATAAGGTGTACCTTTTTATTGCAGACAATGGAAAAGGGTTCGATCTGAAAACAGTGAAAAAAGGCCAGGGCCTGGTAAATATAAAAAGTCGTGCAGAGTTACAGGAGGGTTCAGTAGAGATACTGACGAATCCGGGGCACGGTTGCAAATTAGTCATTCAAATTCCTATTAATATTTTAAAAACTACATGATGATGGAAAAAATTACTGTACTAATCGCCGATGATCATAAGTTGATCCGTGAAACCTGGAGTTTCATTTTAAACAGCGACCCACGTTTTTCAGTTGTTGCACAGTGCAGCAATGGTGAAGAGGCAATTGAAATGGCGCAAAAATTACGTCCAAAGATCGCATTGCTTGATATCAATATGGCTCCGATGAACGGCATTGAAGCAACGGAGCAGATCCGCAAGTTTTCACCTTCTACAAAAATCATTGGTGTATCCATGCACTCACAGCCAGCCTATGTAAAGAAGCTGTTGAAATTGGGCGCTATGGGGTATGTTACCAAAAACTCTCCGCAGCAGGAAATGTTTGATGCTATTGCCGCTGTACACGAAGGCAAGCGTTATATCTGCGCCGAAGTAAAAACAATTTTGAGCGAGCAGATCTTTGAAGAAGAAAGCACTGGTGCCAACACCCTTTCCTCTCGTGAGCTGGATGTGATCAAGCATATCAAAGATGGTCTTTCATCAAAAGAAATTTCAACACAGTTGAATATTTCCCTGAAAACAGTGGAAGTACACCGCCACAATATTCTCAAGAAGCTGAACCTGAAAAACAGCGCTGCATTGGTGAATTATATTAATTCATCAGGCCTGGTAATCTAAGCTTACGTATCAATAATATCCAAGGGTTGCACTGCAGCCCTTTTTTATTGCAACAGGTATCGGCAGATTGTTTTTCTTTGTACTAATTCAGCACGCACAAACTCAAAACACATGGCAGTACGCATCTTTATTACCGGCGGCACTTTTGATAAAGAATACAATGAAATTACCGGGCAGCTTTTTTTTAAAGACACACATATGCACGACCTGCTGGAAATGGGGCGTTGCCGGGTGCCGGTTGAAATTCGTACACTGATGATGGTAGACAGCCTGGAAATGACTGCAGAAGACCGTGACCTCATTGTTCATCAATGCATCCAATGCGATGAAGACAGGATCGTGATCACCCACGGCACCGATACCATGAGCGATACTGCCAAAGTGATCGCTGAAAAAGTAACGGGTAAAACGGTGGTGCTTACCGGTGCCATGATTCCCATCAAATTTGGTAGTAGCGATGGTTTATTTAATCTCGGCAGTGCGCTGGCTTTTGCACAGTCGTTACCGCATGGCGTGTATGTAGCTATGAACGGACGCTACTTCAACTGGGATAATGTACGCAAGAATAAGCAGACAGGAATGTTTGAGGAAGTAAAATAAACGATCAACAGGTACACAGCATTAGCCGGTTTTGTGTTTTCCAAATATCCGGTGTCCCGGTTCGTAAATGATACGTAAGAAACTGCTGAATCGTTCGTTGGTACGGCTGATAGGGATACCGGTTACGATACCCACCAATAAATTATCTGAAATACCCACACGCATTTGCGGCCGGATGGTCATATCAAAACTGCCGTTATGTACTTCTTTATTAAACTCAACACCTACAAAGTTTCGTGTACCGGGTATCATGTAATGAAAATTGGAATTGATTTGCCAGGTAGTTTCAAGATGTGAAGTATGGAAACTTTTTTCAATAACCGGACCTGTATACAGCAACGTATGAAAATTTGTACCCCATCGTTTCGCCGCAATAAGAAATGGATTAAAAATATTCCCTTTCAATAACTGTTGCTTGCCATAATTTTTAAACTCCGTCATTTCAAATTCATGGATATAACCAATGGCCAGCGATGTGTTGATTTTTTCTGATACAAAAAAGGAGTATTGTGTAGCTACTTTAAAACTGTTGAGTTTGTTGGATGGTATGGAATCACGTATCGAACCATTCATTGGATAATAGAATGAAAACGGCAATTC
>CAYMSG010000439.1:0-3288 GCA_964392955.1 uncultured Chitinophagaceae bacterium
TGGTGCTTTGCCTTTGTCAAGTCAATTGGTATTACCCACTTTAGGCCATCACCGGAAGGAGAAACAAACAATAATTCTGTTTCAAAGTATTCATCCTTCAGTAGCCGGTCTTTCAATTCAGGTACATTGCCAATGTGATCAAAGTCAATTGTGATTAAGCCTGAATGCCTGAGCAATGACTTGTCATTGCGTTTTGAGAATGTGCCTGAAAAGGTCACATAATCAAATACCGATGCTTTGTATTTCCTTGCCTCTTGCTTATCGGTAATGCTGCGAAGTGTACTTGTACACTGAGCAAATTGATTGCCTTTAAGCAAGTGGTACACTTGCAACAAATTGATTTCTTTGAATGGAACCGTATTTGTTACTGGTGCTTTGAAATAACTGAAAGCAGGGATTGGCACTCTTACAGGCTGAGGTTGCGGAGCAACCGGAGCAATGATATTTTCACTGTAAAAGCCCTTTTGCTTACCAATACGCAAGTAGAGTTCTTCATTTAGCTTTTGGTACAATTCATCACCTTGTAATTGGTAATGCAATGCAGCGAAGTCAAAGGCATCGCCTTTGCTGATGCTGTTCTCTAAATCGTAATGCTCTGCACAATTGTTTACTATCTGAATTTTCAATGTTGGCTTGTTGTCATTGAAAGGGTTCTTAGTGGGTTGGCAGTCCCTTCCCGAAAGGGAAAGGACTGTTTGCTGACGATCATTTTTATTTTCTGATCGTGTCAGCGAATCGCCAGAGGCGATTTCACCCGGATAGTAATGCCGCAACACATGGGAATAGATTCTAAGCCCGTAGTGTGTTTTATCCAAAATGGCTGTTTTACTTATTTCCATCACCTGTTGATTTAGATTGTGAGTAATTGGATTGCAACAGGTTTTCTATGTCCTCAACCTTGTAGTAAAACTTGCCATTGATGCGGCTGTATGGAAGCGTTCCGTTATCCCGAAAGGATTGAAGGGTACGCTTGCTAATGTGCATGGTGTGCATTACGTCTTGGCCGTCAATCCATGTTTCTTTGAAGTTCTCCAACTTGGATTTTTTCAATGCCAACACATAAGCCCTGATTACCTCAAAGTCCTGGGAGAGTTGCAGGAGCAGATTCATAACTTCTGTCATAGCTGAATCCTCCCTTTTTTAATGAGATAATCTGCTGCCTTGCTTTCTATTTCATCCTGCGTAGTGGTGCGGTTACGAAGCAACCATTCATCCAGTTCCGCCCTTCTGAAATAGATTTTCTTCCCGTTGGGCTTGTAATGCGGAATAGCCTCGGTACTGGTTAGCTTGTAAAGGTGTGACTGCGACAACTCTAAGTAGTCGCAACACTCGTTAAAATTCAGTACGTCCTTGCGTACCAAGTTCTGGCTCTCAATGAGCTTTTCAATCTTTTCAAGACGTTTTAAAATTTCGTCCATTGTCTTACTTATTAATTGTTAGAAATGGACTTCTGGCCAAAAGTCATCACCGATTCCCGATGACGATACAAAGCTCAGAATAAGGCTTTGGTAGTCTTGAAAATGGAAATTTGGGCAAGGCTAAAAGCCTTGCCAGTAAAGGGTTTCAGAAAAAGGGTGGAAATTTGAAATGGTAAATTGACAGCAAATTACCGCAATTCAGGAAGTCGGTAATTTGTCAATCCAATATTTGCTGCTTACAAAATCAGCCAATTCATCAGGCTTATTCGCCCAGGTGCGGAATTGTTTATCTGTATTGGAGTTGTAGCGGTGGTCTAAAAACTTGCGAATATCAACAGGCTTTATCTCCGTGTTCTTTGGGAACTGCCGCTTGTTGAAGTAGCCCTTCTTAATCAGGGTTTGGAATATGGCTGCCAGTTCTTGTATCTGGCCGTGCTGGTTTTTGAAGTTGTAGTTTTCATCAATCAATTCATGTGAGAAAAGTTCCTCCTCAAATCGGGAGAACCTGCCTGAATCTTTGATGATAGCTTCATAAGAAATGATACCTTTTTTCTCTGTACGAAAATCAAATGCTTTTACTGTAAACTGTACCGTTTGAGGCTTGGCCGTAACCTGCGAAGCAGGTAAAGGCAAGTTGAGTTTTACGGCTTCTATAATGAAAGATTTTGAAGGAGCTTGCTCCGAAAAATAATGCTGATGCAATTCCTCTTCTGATATGGCTTCTTCCTTTAAGTAGCTGGAGAATGTTTCCTGAATCTCCAAGTAAATTCTTATGAGTTGATATTTGAGGTATTGGAGAATGTATGCTTCATCTTGAATTTTGCTTTCAGGTGTGGAGGCTTTTGAAGCTGCTGAAAGCTGCTGAAAAAAGTATTGGTTATCATCAATTACCTTGCTTACTTCTTTCAGCTTTTGTGATAGTACTTTTGTAAGTGTGGTATGTACCCAATACTGTTTTTCTTTTTCATTCAATGCACCGACAATGATTTGCTGAAAGTTGTTGAGGTAGCTTGTTGCTTCATTCTCTATTATTGAAAAGTAGTACTTCCGCTTTGCAGTTAATGGTTTTGGAAAATCAACTTCATAAAGTGGCTGAAATGTAAAATGCTCTTTGCTGATGCCTTGCATCAGTTCTTTGTATTTGGTTTCTGCAACTTCTCTTTTAGTCCAGGGGCGAAGCTCCAAGAACAAAATTTTGTGATACAGATTTAGTTCATTGTTCATAAATCGAGTACAATTTTATTAGCAGCTACCTTCTTCTTGTCGTCAATAATCTTTGCATATATCTGCGTTGTTTTTAAATCCTTGTGGCCTAATAATTTTGATACGGTGTAAATGTCCGTTCCTAAAGTTAATTGTAATGTGGCGTAGGTGTGCCTTGCACAATGGAAGGTGATTGTTTTTGTTACACCGCCTCGCATTACCCACTGTTGCAATTTGAGGTTATGCCATGCACTGTATTTTAAGCCTATGAAAACACGGTCCTCCGGGTTTCCTCTTTCACCCAACAAGCCGAAGGCTTGCTCTGATATGGGCAATGTTTCTGCTCCTTTGGTTTTCTTCTGCCGGAAGCGTATGTAATAACCAACTTCTTTGCTATGCTGTACTTCTGACCAAACTAATTTCTGAACGTCTGACCAGCGGAGGCCAGTCATTGCACTGAAAAGGAAAGCGGTTTTTAATAATGGTATTTCACACTCAGCTTTTGCAACTGCTTGCAGTTCTTCATAGGTGAGAAATTCTCTTTCAGGTTCACCGGGCTTGATGCCGTCCACAAGGTCGGCAGGGTTCTGCTTGATGATGCCTTCTTTGTATGCTTGCTTTAAAGCCGCCCTGATTTTGTTGAAGTAGCTGCTTTGTGAATTTTGGG
>CAYMSG010000440.1:0-3281 GCA_964392955.1 uncultured Chitinophagaceae bacterium
TAGCGATGCCATAATCAAACGCATTGAAGCGGGTAACATCGCTTTCCCGGCAAAGGGTACATTGATGCCGGGTGCTTCTGCTTTATTTGGCTTGAAAACAGAATTGCAATTCGGTAAGTTGTATGTAACGGCTGTGTTGGCCAATCAAAATTCCAGCCGCCAGCAAATGCAATTGGCAGGTGGCTCGGGCTTGCAGCAATTCAATGTAAAGGCCGATGAATACGAAGAGAACAGGCACTTCTTACTGGCACAGTATTTTAAGAAGAACTACAATACCAGCATGAAGAATATTCCGGCAGTAACAACGCCGGTGCAGATCATGCGTGTGGAAGTATGGGTTACCAATCGTACCGGTTCTACCACTGAAAACAGGAATGTGGTTGCGTTGATGGACCTTGGCGAAAACCAGCCATTTAACCCCAATGTGTTCTCACTTACTTCATCCGAACTTCCGCAAAACGAAGCAAACGATTTATATCAACGGATGGTGAACGATCCGGCAACGAGAGATGCAGCGTTGGTAACAAACCGCTTGAGCAGTTTTGGGTTAACAGCCGTGCAGGATTTTGAACGCACGTTTGCAAGAAAATTACGACCCGAAGAATATTATTTCAATCCGCAAATTGGTTTTCTTTCGCTCAACACAACTTTGCAGCCCGATGAAGTATTGGGTATTGCCTTTCAGTATGCAGTGAACGGAAAAATTTACCAGGTGGGTGAATTTTCAAACGATGTAACGCCCGATACTACAGCAGGTAATAGCGGAACACAGAAAGTGTTGTTCTTAAAAATGCTGAAAGCAACTTCACAACGTCCGTTGTTGCCGATCTGGGATCTGATGATGAAGAATGTGTATTCTGTTGGCTTCGGACAATTGGAACGAAAAGATTTTAAACTCAATATTCTTTATCAGGAACCGGGCGGTGGTGAAAAACGATACATTCCTGAAGGCGAAGAAAAAGGTCGTCCGTTAATTGAATTGGTAAACCTGGATCGGCTCAACAATCAAAACGATCCGCAACCCGATGGTGTGTTCGATTTTATTGAAGGCTTTACGGTCAACTCACAGATGAGTCGTGTTATTTTCCCTGTACTTGAACCATTTGGTAAAGACCTTGAATATATTTTCCGGGGAGTTGATTCAATAGAGCTGCGACAGAAATATTTATTCTATCCATTGTACGATTCTATTAAATGGGTGGCACAGCAATCGCCGCAATTAAATCGATACATCTTTAGAGGAGCTTCCCGTAGTGCAGGTGGTGGTGGTGATATTCCGTTGGGAGCTTTCAATGTGCCGCAAGGTTCTGTAACTGTGTCAGCAGGTGGACAGGTGTTGCGTGAAAATGTTGATTACACGGTTGATTATAATTTAGGAACTGTAAAAATCATTAACCAGGCCATTGTTAATTCGGGTGTGCCGATCAATGTTGGGTTTGAAAACAATGCAACATTCGGTATGCAGAACCGCAACTTTATGGCGCTGCGCTTGGATTACAAGGCGTTTGAAAAGCAAACCAAACAATTGAACATTGGTGCAGCGGTGATGCGTTTGGGTGAGCGTCCGTTCTTCACCAAAATGAATTATGGCGATGATCCCATCCGTAACACCATGATCGGTGCCGATGTAAACTATCGCAGCGATTGGAAACGGATGACCAAGTGGTTGGATGGATTACCATTCTATTCAACACGTCAAACATCCAACATCAATGTGTATGGTGAAGCTGCACAGATTATTCCCAGCACCGCACGGCAAATTCGTCCGGAAAAAGGTGGCGGCGGTTTAATTTATATTGATGATTTTGAAGGAACCCGGAATGGAATTGATCTGCGTTTCCCCTTCATTGCATGGTCGCTGGCATCAACACCGGTGGAAGCAAGAGACCGTTTTGGTGTTGAATTATTTCCGGAAGCAACATTAACCGATGATCTGCAATACGGATACAACAGAGCCAAACTTGCGTGGTATAATATTGAGCCGGTGTTGCAGCAACGTCGTGATCCAAACAATCCATTGGGCAATAATATTGCAGAGTTGTCTGATCCACGTGTGCGTTTTGTAAACCGCCAGGAAATATTTCCGCAGGTAACACCCGATCTTGGACAAAACCAGTTGATCACATTCGATATGGCGTTTTATCCAACGCAACGGGGGCCGTATAATTTTGATGCACGGAACGGAAGCATCAATCCTGCCAATGGAAATTTATTAAACCCACGTAACAGATGGGGTGGCATTATGCGTGCCATCGATCAAATTGATTTTGAAACAAACAATATTGAGTTTATTGAAATGTGGATTCAGGATCCGTTTATCCTTAATCCAACAAGTACTGGTGGGCAGATGTATTTCAACCTCGGAAATATTTCAGAAGATATTCTAAAAGATGGCCGTCGTTTTTATGAAAACGGTTTAAGCACCACACAAACTCCCGCTCGTGAAGATGAAAGCACATGGGCACGTGTACCACGGAATCCTATCCAGATTGCACAGGCATTCAGTAATATCCCCGAGGAGCGTCCGCAACAGGATGTGGGATTTGACGGACGATCCGATAGTGCAGAAGTGCGTGTGTTCAATTCATTCCTTACACAGTACAGCAGCAATTTTGGTACGGGTGCTGCCTACCAGCGGTTGGCCGTTGACCCCAGCAGCGATAACTACAAACACTTCCGTGTTGATCAGCCAGATAATGCAAGCATCTTAAGCCGCTATAAAGATTTTAATAATCCGCAGGGTAACAGCCCCATTGCAAGCAACGATATTCAATATACATCTGCTTCTACATTGTACCCCGATAATGAAGATCTGAATCGTGATAATACATTAAATGAAGTAGAAGAGTATTTCCAGTATCATCTGGAGTTGCGGCCAAAAGATGATCCGTTGATGCAGGTGGGACAAAACTACATTGCAGACAGAAGAGAGGTTGATATTAAACTCGCCGATGGTAATACACGAAAGGAAACCTGGTTCCTCTTCCGTATCCCGGTAAGAGAATATGAGTCGAAAGTGGGTAATATCCCCGATTTCAAATCCATTCGTTTTATGCGGATGTTTATGACGGGTTTTGAAGATTCACTGGTAGTGCGTTTCGGTAAATTGGAATTGGTACGTAACATGTGGCGTTCGTTTCAATATGATCTGGATACAACCGGTCAGTACAATCCATTGCAAAATACAGGAACAACATCTTTTAATGTTACGGCAGTAAACGTGGAAGAAAATGATAACCGTATTCCCGTAAACTATGTAATTCCTCCGGGCATTGAGCGTG
>CAYMSG010000441.1:0-3275 GCA_964392955.1 uncultured Chitinophagaceae bacterium
AACAGTTCGATTGGTATATAGCCAGCAAAACTGGTTCTTTATTTCAAGAATTAGTGACCGAAAAATAAACGAAATATTCAGTAAATGATTGGCGAAGCAAGATTAAACCAGCTGCATGCTTTTTTAAAAGACTATTCAACCGAAGAATTGATTTGGGTGAATGGTTATTTGACAGGGCTTGTGGCAAAAGAAAAACCTAATGGAAATTCTGTAGCTGTAACGGCTGCTCATCCAGCAGTGTCAACAAAAAAGTTGACGTTGGTCTTTGGTACAGAAACCGGTAACTCTAAAAAACTGGCAACGAACTTAGCCGCTGTTGCAAAGAAGAAAGGCTTACAGGTAAAACTTGCCGATGTAAGTCAGTATCGTATGACCGATCTGCCAAAAGAAGAATATCTTTTTGTGGTGATCAGTACACAGGGTGAAGGTGAACCACCAATTCCTGCTAAAAAGTTTTACGATTATCTGCACGAAAATGAATTGCAACTCCCCAACCTGAAGTACAGTGTATTGGCATTGGGCGATTCATCGTACCCGATGTTTTGCAAAACAGGTGAAGATGTGGATGCTCGTTTGAAAGCATTTGGTGCAACAGAAGTAGTACCCATTCAGAAATGCGATGTGGATTATGAAGAGGATGCCGCTGCCTGGTTTGAAAAAGTAGTACAGGTAATTGAACAGAAAGCAACCGCAGCTCCTGTTGAAACAATGGCACCTGTTGCGAAAAAGCCTGCAGGTAAAAAATATTATCACGGTACAGTATTGACCAACGTCAGCCTCAACGACCGTGGTTCCAATAAAGCAACCTTTCATATTGAAATAGGTACAGACGAACCGATTGCGTACGAACCCGGCGACACCATTGGTATTGTGCCCGGTAACCGGGCCGAAGTAGTTGATCGTATTATATCAATTACGGGTATTGCAGCTGATAAAATAATTGCAACAGCAAAAGCAGAAGGAACAGTAAGAGAACTGCTGTTACACAATCTCAACATCTGTTACCTGTTATCATCAACTGTAAAGAAATATGCAACCATTACACAGCAGGAAATTCCGGATACCCGTATGGATCTGGTTGATCTGTTGCGTATCTATCCTGTAAAAGATGCAGCACAATTTGAAGATGTGGTGAAAGTATTGATGCCGATTGCTCCCCGCTTGTATTCGGTTTCATCATCTCCGGCGGCGCATGGTGAAAATGAAATTCATATCACCGTAGCGAAAGATGCATTTCTGTCGCAGGATGAGCAGCGTTTTGGTTTGTGCAGCGAGTTCCTTGGCGATTTGCGGGTTGGTGCTCCGCTTACATTCTATGTGCACAAGGATAAAAACTTTAAACTTCCTGCTGCCGATAAAGATGTGATCATGATCGGTCCGGGTACTGGTGTGGCGCCTTTCCGTTCGTTCTTATCAGAACGTGATGCAACCGGTGCAAGTGGCCGTAACTGGTTCTTCTTTGGCGAGCAGCATTTTGTTACCGACTTTTTATACCAGACCGAAATACAAAACTTTGTACAGACAGGTGTGCTTACAAAAATCGATCTTGCTTTTTCAAGAGACCAGCAGGAGAAAATTTATGTGCAGCATCGCATGCAGCAAAAAGCAGCAGAACTGTATAGTTGGATTGATGGTGGAGCCTCCATTTATGTAAGCGGTAAAAAAGATCCAATGAGTAAAGATGTGGAAGCAACCTTACTCAACATCATTGCAACCGAGGGAAAGAAAACAACAGAAGAAGCAAAAGCCTATCTCGAACAACTGAAGAAAGAAGGCCGATACGAGAAGGATGTGTATTGATCATGTGTGATGAGTAAGTGGAGTGTATATCCCCTCCCTGGAGGGGCTGTAGAATGATACACAAACGAAATGATTGAAGGGGGTGGGTTTGTAAGAATAAAGTTGATTAATCATAGTTATTAGCAAGAAGACCGAAAGTTAGTATAATCAGAAAGGCCGAAAGAATGATTAAAATTCTGAGTGTTTCTTCCCGTCTTACGGACTTACCGACTTTCGGGCAAACAAATTAAAATGAGCGAAAAAAATAATTTATCTCCTGTAGAACGTATTAAAACAGCGAGTGAAGGTTTACGGGGAACATTGAAAGAAAGCCTGCAGGACGGCTTAACCGGTGCGTTGTATGAAGATGATCAATCCTTGATCAAATTTCATGGCATGTACCAGCAGGATGATCGTGACCGAAGAGAAGAACGTACTGCTAAGAAATTAGAGTGGTTGTATTCATACATGATCCGTTTGCGTTTGCCTGGCGGTTTCTTAACACCCGGGCAATGGGTGGCTTTGCACAATGTTGCAGGCGAACATTCAACTGGTACTATTAAAATCACTACACGCCAGACAGTACAGTTGCATGGTATTTTAAAATCGCATATCAAACCAACGATTTCTTCGTTTAACCTTGTCGGTCTTGATTCGATTGCTGCCTGTGGTGATGTAAACCGGAATGTAACCTGCAGTGCACATCCGAACGAATCGGAAATTCACGAAGAAGTATTTGCGTTTGCAGATAAGATCAGTTTGATGGCGTTGCCGAAAACAAGATCGTATTACGAAGTGTGGCTCGACCAGGAAAAGCTGGTAGAGAAAACAGAAGAAGATCCTTTGTATCAAGACCGTTACCTGCCACGCAAGTTCAAAATAGGTATTGCAATTCCACCGAACAACGATGTGGATGTATTGACAAACGATGTGGGTTTAATTGCAGTAATTGAAAATAACAAACTTATTGGTTTCAATATTGCAGCAGGCGGTGGTTTAAGTTCAACACATGGTAACCCAAACACCTATGCACGTTTGGCAACCGTGTTGGGTTTTGTTACGGTTGAGCAAACATTGAAAGCTGTTTACGAAGTCATCACCATACAGCGTGACTATGGTAACAGAGCCGATCGTAAACTGGCCCGTTTAAAATATACCATCGACCGTTTAACCGTTGAAGGGTTGAAAGAAGAACTGGAAAAGCGTTGCGGTTTTAAACTCGGCGCAATCAAACCGTATACATTCACATCACGGAAAGATCATTATGGTTGGAAGAAGAATCACCGGGGTAAATGGTATTTCACGTTGTTTGTAGAAAATGGTCGTGTGCTGGATGATGAGCAGGTAGCCATGAAAACAGCGTTACTTGAAATTGCAAAAACAGGCAAAGCAAATTTTCGTTTTACCGGCAACCAGAATGTGATCATTGCAGATGTACTGGAAGCAGATAAGCCATCCATTGAAAAATTGTTGAAAGAATTTAAACTGGATGAACA
>CAYMSG010000442.1:0-3260 GCA_964392955.1 uncultured Chitinophagaceae bacterium
TTAAAGCTCGAGTTTTATAAACCTTGCCGGATTTAAGAACTTCAAGTATTGGTAAAAATGTCTCATCAAATTTTGGTATTTCCATATTCTGCTTGTTGTCATTAATCAAAAAGTACTCATTTCAAAAATATGTGAAAGTTTGTGATAGTTTACATCCAATTAAAAGTTCCTTCTTCCGTCAGACGAGGGCGTCAGACGGAGATACCACACTCCCCCACAATTGCCTACCTTCGCCGCTATGCAACAACAACCCGGCTGGCTAACAGATGCGCTCAGCAATCTCAACATCAAAGCGCTCAACCCAATGCAGGAAGCTGCGTTAGAGGCCACAGCTACACATAAAGACCTGATCTTATTCTCGGCTACGGGCAGTGGTAAAACACTCGCCTTTCTGTTACCGTTAGTGGAACAACTGCGTCAAAACCCAACTGTAACAACTGCCATCATCATTGTGCCGTCACGTGAACTGGCCATACAGATTGAAACGGTATTTAAAAGTTTACAGCTCAATTTAAAAGTTACCTGCTGCTATGGCGGACACAAACGGGAAATTGAAGAAAACAACCTGATACAGGCACCTGCACTGTTGATTGGTACACCGGGTCGGCTGGCCGATCATATCCGCAGAGAGAATATTCAAACAGCTTCCATCAAAACATTGGTGCTGGATGAGTTTGATAAATCGCTGGAGCTGGGTTTCCAGGAAGAGATGTCGTTTATCATCGGTTCGTTGCCCAACATTGAGCAACGTATGTTGACTTCGGCAACAAAGATGGATGAAATTCCGGCCTTTGTTGGTTTGCAGCAACCACATACCATCGATTTTCTTGACAGTAAAGAAGACAATGATATTGGTCTTACCATTCAAACTCTGCAAAGCGAAGAGAAAGATAAAATTGAAACATTGTTCCGTTTGATCTGTATGCTGGGCAACCGTTCTACCATTGTGTTCTGCAATCATCGGGAAGCGGTTGAACGTACAAGTGCACTATTGAAGGAACGTGATATTGTGAATGTATTCTATCATGGTGCCATGGAACAGCGTGACCGTGATGCAGCATTGTGCAAATTCCGCAACGGCACATCGAATGTGTTGGTAACAACCGATCTTGCTGCACGTGGGTTAGACATTGCCAACATCCGTTACATTGTGCATTATCATTTACCGCATACCGAAGATGCGTTTACACATCGTAACGGTCGCACGGCACGTATGGAAGCAAGCGGCACTGCCATTGTGATTCTTGGTCCGGATGAAACAATGCCGGCTTACATTCCTGCCGATGCAACAGAAATTACCTTGCCCGAAAAAGCAGAGATACCCGAAAAACCAAAATGGACAACCTTGTTTATTGCAGCGGGTAAAAAAGACAAGGTGAATAAAGTTGATATCGTTGGTTTCCTCAGCAATAAAGGCGATTTGAAAAAAGAAGACATCGGCTTAATTGAAGTAAAAGACTTTTTTGCTTTCGTTGCTGTGAAGAAGATAAAAGCCAATCACACACTCAACCTCATCAAAGATGAAAAGATAAAGGGGAAGAAAGTGAAAATTGCCGTAGCGAAATAGGCATAAGGCGTAAGGCATAGGGCTTAGGGCAATACAGGTTCAAAACGATGCATTGCCTTCCTTATACCTTACAGCTTCTACCCTAAACCTTATTCAATATGAATTTATTTACTACTCCCTCCGCCATCATCATCACCTGCCACAAACGCATTGCTCCGTATTTAGAAGCAGAAGTAAAAACGTTGGGATTTGTTGTTGATGAAGCATTTGTTACCGGTGTGAAGCTGCAGGGAACGATTAACGATTGTATTAAGCTCAACTTAAATCTGCGTTGTGCAAGCCAGGTGTTATACAGTTTACAACAATTCACGGCACAGGATGGCGATGATATTTACAATGCGTTGAAGAATTTTCAATGGGAAAACATTTTACCGGATCCCGGTTATTTTTCGGTAACGAGTAATGTAAATAATCCCACTATTAACAACAGTATGTTTGCCAACCTTAGGGTGAAGGATGCTATTGTTGACCGCATCAGGGAGAAACGAGGTACACGTCCATCAACTGGTGCTGAATTAACCGGCACAGTGATTCATTTGTTCTGGAAGAATGAAGACGCAGAAGTGTTTGTTGATACATCGGGGGATTCATTGGCACGTCATGGTTATCGAAAAATTCCCGGACTTGCACCAATGCTGGAAGGTTTGGCAGCAGCAACGATCTATGCAACGGTGTGGGATCGTGTTTCACCTTTCATCAATCCCATGTGTGGCTCGGGCACATTGGCCATTGAAGCAGCATTGATCGCTACCAACCGCAGACCGGGTTTGTACCGCACCAATTATGCATTCATGCATGTGCAGGGTTATGATGAAGCAGTGTATCACAAAGAAGATGCATTACTCGAAGAACAAATTGTTGATGTGCCGGGATTAAAAATTATTGCGACTGATTATAATCCGAAAGCCATTGACAATGCAAAGAAGAATGCCATTGCAGCAGGTGTACAAAAGCTCATCGATTTTGCAGTCTGCGATTTTGCCAAAACAGAAGTACCACCGGATGCAAAAGGTATCATGATGATCAACCCGGAATATGGCGAACGTTTGGGCGACATTAAAGAACTGGAAGCAACCTATGCACGTATTGGTGATTTTATGAAGCAACAATGCGGCGGTTATTATGGCTACATCTTTACCGGCAATATGGAGCTGGCAAAAAAGATCGGACTGAAAGCCAAACGCAGAATTGAATTTTACAACAGCACCATTGATTGCCGTTTGCTGGAGTATGAATTGTATAGCGGGAGCAGAAGAGAAGCGAAAAGTTTATAGTTGTCAGCGCCACTTATTTCTTTTCTATCTCTGCGTGTTATAAATTCATGCTGAGATGTAGAGAGCGCAGAGGTATAGCACTCCTGCTGTTTCCCTCCCTATCTTTGCCCATCATGCAAACAACACATTACTCCATCATCATTATCGGCGGCGGCCCCATTGGTTTGGCTTGTGGCATTGAAGCCAAGAAAGCCGGCATCCCCTATCTTATTTTAGAAAAAGGTTGTTTGGTAAACTCGCTGTATAACTATCCCGCAAACATGACCTTCTTCTCTACCTCCGAGCGATTGGAAATTGGTGATGTGCCGTTTGTATCCGTCAATCCAAAACCTACCAGAGCAGAAGCGTTGGAGTATTACCGGAGAGTAACAATTGCGTATAGACTCAACATCAACTTATTTGAAGAAGTACATACAGTT
>CAYMSG010000443.1:0-3248 GCA_964392955.1 uncultured Chitinophagaceae bacterium
AACCGAATCAACCTGTTCCAGTTGCCAACTGAGCATTCCTTCCTCCTTCAAGCGTTGTACCAGCGTTTTTACAAATGCCAGTGAATCTTTGTACGGATAGGCAACATAGGTGAACTGCTTATCAAAGTTGGCACTGTCAACAAACTGCTTTACCGCTTTTTTTAACTCCACATATCCGGTATGTGATGGTTCTAATGCATGAAACACTTCCGACAATGATTTTCCATTTACAACTGCAGTAAGATTTGTATGATAGAATTGATTGGTCAAAACCGAATCGGGGTTCATATACATGCTATCCACTTTCAACCGGCCAATGTGTAAATGCGCAGCAATGTGAAAAAAGGCATCTGTTAACAAAACATCAGCTTTCGACCAAAGCACAGCATCACGCCGGTCGCCAACTGCTGCCGTATCAGCAGCAAAACGGGATGCAATGTGTTGTAAGATGGGGTAATGATAATCGTTGGGAAACAATCCGTATTGCTTTGCCTGTTGTATAAACAGCAGGAGAGAATCGGCAATGGAGAGAAATTGTTCATCGCTGCTCCAAACAGCTTTGTAACCAGATTGACTATAGTATGCTTCTACCGCATTCAACCGTGTAATAATTGTACTGTCGTCTACTTTCCCATCTCCATCAATACGGGCAAGCAGCTCACTGATATTGGTTTTTACCCGATCATTCATTTGTTCAGGCTCCGTTACAATATCTTTTTCGTTACCGCCATCTCCACATGAACTGATGATGAACAGGAAAAGAAAGAATACGAACAACAAAGAAACGGTAAACTGTTTTCTCATGTAATGACTACATTTATTGTTCCATCACCAAATTATGATCGGCATGGATGCTTTTCAGATAGTCAAAATAGTGAAACGGTTGCACATAGCAATAACAGGACTTATGTTTTTTTCCCTGTTGGTTTTACCATCCTGTGCCCAGCCGCTGAAAACCAGTAGTTATGGTGTTCGATATATTGTGTTTGAAAAAAGCTATAAACAAACCTTAATATTGGATAGTAACAAGAAAATGCTTGAATTGAAGCAGTTAATACCCGGCCTCATGTATGAACTACACTATGCAACTGATAATAATTTTGTAAAACAACCCTTATATCCCGTGAATACCAGTTTCACTTTTCTACGATCACCCGCTGCGAAAGCATTACAAAAAATACAAACTGAATTGAATAAAAAAGGACTGGGATTAAAAATTTTTGATGCCTACCGCCCCTACTCTGTTACTGTAAAATTCTGGGAACTCATTAAAGATGAACGTTATGTTGCCAACCCTACAAAAGGAAGCGGACATAACCGGGGACTTGCTGTTGACTTAACCATCATTGACTTGAAAACAGGTGTTGAATTAGATATGGGAACAGGCTTTGATAATTTTACCGATACAGCACATCATTCGTTTACACAACTAAGCCCTACTGTTTTGCAAAACAGGAAACTGTTGAAAGAGGTAATGCTGAAACATGGTTTCAACTTACTGGAAACAGAATGGTGGCATTACTACTGGCCCAACGACAGAAACTATGAAGTATTGGATCTGGATTTTAAAAAGCTGAAGAAGCTTTCTAATTAAGCTCAACTACTTCCACCACCGCATCTACATTAATTGTTCCATACACATGCGGAAATGTATCCTCTGTTGATGGGCTCCATTCAAATACAAATCGACTGGTCAACTTATCGGTATCAATCACCAACTTTACCAAATTGGTTTTGCCGGCGAAGTAACGTTCCAGCACACCCGCCACCTGGTTTTCCTGTGAGCAATGAATAAATCCTTCTGCTTTTAACGAGGGAGATTCGTAAGCACCAATTTCTTTTGCTGCATTCCATTCAGCAGCTGTAGTTACATGATAAATAATGGGCATCGTTAACGTTTTACTTCGTTCAGTTCAATAAGGTAACCATAAGGGTCGGCAACATAAATCTGTACAGCTCCGTCAAAGCGAACCTGTTTATGAAAACTCATCTTATGCTGCGTTAAATATTTTTCAGCAGCAGTAATAGAAGTAACAAACAATGCGAATTGACTGCCGTTGCGATCGTTCTTTACGTCAAAATCTCTTCCTGCCAATAAATGAATCTGCTGATCCGTTCCCAACTTAAACCAGGAACGGATAGCTTTTAAAGAATCAGGTACAGCAACAGGTTCTAAACCCATCACGTCTCTATAAAATTTGGTGCTGGCTGCAATATCTTTTACGTGTAAAGCAACATGGTTATGTTTTACCACTTCAATTTTTGCATCGGTTTGTGCAAAAGCAGAGCCGGTAAGAAGCAAGGCAACAAAAGCAATCTTTATTTTTTGAAGCATGGTACAAAGTTAAGAGACGATTCGTTTGATCCGTTGTTCCTGCAACATCAGATCGGCCAATACAATGGCTGTTGCAGCTTCAACAATTACAGGAGCACGCAAAGCAACACAAAGATCATGACGACCTTTGATGGAAAAATTTTCTGTCTGCGCTGTATCCCAGTTCAAACTGTTTTGTTCTTTGGGGGTAGATGAAGTTGGTTTGATGGCCAAACGAAACAGCAGTTCATTTCCATTGCTGATGCCACCTACTACTCCACCTGCATGATTGGTTCTAGTTTTTCCACTCATGTCTTCAATAGCATCGTTGTGTTCGCTGCCAAACATTTTTGCTGCGGCGAAACCTGTGCCGAATTCAATACCACGAACGGCAGGTATTGCAAACATGATCTGTGCTAAGACAGATTCAACAGAATCAAAATATGGTTCACCTAAGCCAACTGGTAATCCTGTTACCCGGCACTCAACCAACCCACCAACGGAGTCTTTTGCATCAATGGCGTTCTGCAATCCTTTTTCTAAATCTTTTTCGCCACCTATTTCTGTTACCTCAGCATGAATTGTAATACCAGGCATCAGCTTTTTTGCAATGGCGCCTGCTGCCACTAAACCTGTTGTGAGCCGTGCACTGAAATGTCCGCCACCACGGTAATCTTCATGGCCACCAAACTTTTGATGCGCTACCCAATCGGCATGACCCGGACGGGGAATGCTGCGTTGCTTTGCATAATCTTCGCTGCGGGTATTATTGTTCTCAAAGAAAATCGCAATCGGGAAACCGGTAGTTTTATCATTAAAGGTTCCGCTCTTGAAAAAAGGATAATCCGCTTCCTGGCGGGGTGTTGTTCCTTTTTGTTTACCACCTTTTCTTCGTTCCAGATCGGTTAACAAATCATCGGCTGTTAAAGCCAAC
>CAYMSG010000444.1:0-3245 GCA_964392955.1 uncultured Chitinophagaceae bacterium
GGCCTGGGTGCGTACAACCAGCTTGCAACAATTCAAACAGAACTATCATACTCCAACAGCAGAAGAAAAGGCAAATGCTGAACAAGCCATGAAAGGAAAACTGAAGCAGATGGAAAAAGAAGGCACCATCAGCAGTGAGCAATCTGCTTCAGCAGAAACTATTGCAACCGGCTTGGGTGATGGGCTTTCGTTTACAGAGATATCCGGCGTCGGCGATTATGCTGTGTGGAACAACAAACAAAAGCAATTGAAAGTATTTTATAAGGGGATGGAATTTGAGATCACTGCAGAAGTATCAAGTGATGAAGCGGTGAATAAACAAAAGTCGATTGAAGCAGCAAAATTGATTATTCAACAAAAACTATAGACCCATGAATAACAGGTTATACATTTTATTACTTTGCTTTTGCTCCTTTACGGAAGTGATTGCACAATCAACTGCAAGTGTAGCAGCTCAGATGAACGGATTTGTTGGCGTATATCAATATCAGTCTACGGTATTTGGTGAAAAAATTGCAGCAAAAGCTGAAGTTAGAAAAAATGCTTCGGGGCAACTTGAAATCATTTTTGCAGATGCAACAGGAGCACTCAACGATCGTTTGCCGCAGCCTTTACAAAGTGGCAAAGCGTTTCCTTTGTTTGATGAACGGGTAGAGCCTTCTTCATCGCAAATACATCTTGTATATACGTTGTTAGGAGAAATCAAACTGTTCGACCGAAATAACCGGGTCAATAAAATAACCCGTTACTACCTTGCCTTAATGCCCCTGCTGGCGGCCGATCAAAAAACAGAGGTTCAAAACCTGGTATTTTATACAGTTGATTGGACTGCTGCAAATGGCACTGGCAGTAAGCAGCCATTATTTGCCAATGTAATGAGCAAAGCAGGTAGCACTACGCAGGTGTCCAATTCCCGGTTTTCGTTAACCCCGGAAAGATTAAAGGCAGCCTTTCAAAGGCCTCTCCTTGAAATGAAAACAGTTTCTGCACCAATAAAAAAAGTAAACGTCAGCTTGCCATTACCTTCAGCAAACCGGTATGTTTTGTACCTTGATAAAGTTGAGGCAATGGCTGTGGATGCTGATGATTGCAAGCCTTTCTATCAACAAAAAGCCGAATACTTTTTTGATCTTTCGGTTGCCCTGTTTAAAAACAACCAGCAGGTGGCTGTTTATCCTTCAGTAGTTGTGGCGAAGCCCGGCAAACCATCAGGCTATGGCTATCCGATCAATAATGGGCTGGAACTGTTGAAACCTTTTTCGCTTACCAAAAAAGAAATACGAATTACAATTTCTGCTTCGGAGTTTGCCAACTATTCACTGTGGTTTACCGGAAGTATTGCTGAAATGAAGTATTGCCCGGGAGGAGATTTTGATTTTATAAACCCGGTTTCTTTGCTTGATACGCAACATCCGCAATCAATTTCATTTAGCCGCCTGCTGTCAGGAAGCAATGTGCTCCTGCTGGAGAAAGAAGGAAAAAAATTGAAAGTATATTACCACATACAACCCGCAACAGACTAAACAGGTTTACTTTCATTCACAATATTTATTTGTAAACAGGCCGTTGCTAAGCATCATCAACAGGAGTGCCATGGGAGTAAGACAGCATCTGCTATGTGAACTATTCAAAATGAAAAACCCAACCTGGAAAAGAGAGTAACCTGAAAAGGGTATTTGCAACTCAGCCGAAAAGAGTATTTTGAGTACAGGATTCTTCTGTGCAATATTACTTTCGCTATATCTCGTGCATTTTTTTTACTGTGGCTTGCTTATCAGCAGGCAACGCTCAGTTTTATTATAAGAACCGAACTATCACTGTTGCTGACGGGTTAAGCGATAACAGGGTTACCTGTTTTTATAAAGATCAGACCGGCTACATTTGGGTTGGTACAAAAAACGGTTTAAACCGTTTCGATGGACATTCGTTTAAAGTATATAAGCCGTCAGCATCAGCCTCTGTTTCCAACGAAGTGATCAATGCGGTAACAGGCGATCAACAAGGGAATATTTGGGTGGCTACTATGAATGGGTTAAATCGTTTCAACCCAACAACAGAGGAATGGACTGCCTGGTATTCTGATAATTCCAGGGGAAAAAACGGCTTGCCCAACAGTCTTGTATGGGATATTGCTTTTGATGATGAGGGTGCTTTGTGGATCGCATCGGATGTGTTTGCATTTGCACGGTTAGATCCGGTAAAAAATACGTTTACTTATTATGACTGGCCCATGTTTGTAAAAACAATCAGTGGTAAACAAACAGAAAAGGGCTATCATTCCATTCAGCGGTTTTTACAAAAAAGCAACAGCGAGTTTTGGCTGGCTTCCAATAAAGGGCTGGTTCATTTAAACACTCAAACAAAACAGTTCACATTTTTAGGTGGTAATTACAATGAAAATGTACATGATCTCAAGTGGGATTCATCTGGTGCAGAGCTGTTTCTTTCTTTAAACAGCGGACGAACATTTTCCTATAACCCCGAAAAACAGGTTTATAAAGAGCTGTTTGCTTCCGCTGAGGTATATCCTTCTACATCGCTCCCACAAAGCAATACAGGGGCTTTTTATCTTGCCGGCAGTAAAGGATTGTTTTATAAAAATCCGGGCAACCCTTTGCACCTTACAAAGCATATACCGCTTTTAAGTTTTTCATTACCTCCCGGAGCTGTTACAACTGTTTACACCGATTCAACGGGCTTACACTGGATGGGAACGGCAAATGGGATTGTATTACAGGATGGCAATCAGAACCGCTCGGCCTTTCTACCACTTTTTGAACGTCCGGAGAAAGAAGGTATGAACGATATGACAGGCGTTTTTTACAGAAACGAAGACTCTGTTTATTATGCCTGTTCATTAAACCCGGCGGCTTTGGTAATGATCCATCGTTTTAACGGAAGCATTCGGAAAATCACCAGCGATAAAAAGGGAAATCCTTTAACAGGTTGTTATGCAGTAAAAGAAGCAGGAGGTTTTATGTGGCTACTCACAGAGAATAAACTTTACAGACTTGTTGGCGGAGAAGCTGTTCATTTTCCAACTTCATTTGATGGTGCTTCTGTAAGCTTTCGTGATCTGGTTTCAGACGATCAGGGTAATTTATGGATCGCTACATTTAAAAACGGACTGTTTGTTTATGAAAAATCAACAGAACGGTTTCGTCAATTGGAAGGTGCAGGTTCTGAATATTTAAAAGACGTAACCACCACACTGCATTTCGATCAGTCAACAAAAATACTTTGGA
>CAYMSG010000445.1:0-3245 GCA_964392955.1 uncultured Chitinophagaceae bacterium
ATTGCTGAAGAAATTGTTTACGTTGCATAAAACATATTTGGATTCTCAATTTAATGATCCTGCACAACATTCCGGAATACGATTTCATTTTGCGCAAACGGTTTCGCAGCATAAATCGGCACTCATTCACATTTCACTAACAAGTGATCCGGTTTGTTTCCGTAATTTTCATGCCCACGATTATGAATAATAAAAATCTTCTTTCGTTTTTTTGCTTGCTTAGTGCCTTTGCAGTAAACGCACAAGTGAAGGATACTTCATTCCGTACATATCTGCAAGCAATTCCATCGGGCAATCTGCAAAGCAAAATGATTGCTGTTCCTGCAGGCACATTCAAAATGGGCAGTGCCGAAACCGATAAACAAAAGGAAGCTGATGAAACACCGCAGCGTGAAGTAAGTGTGGGTGCGTTCTGGATGGGTGCGTATGAAGTAACCTATGATGAGTTCAATGCATTTTTTCTCGATGAAAGCATCAGTCAAAATACAAGTGTTGATGCAGTAACAAGACCCAGCTCGCCTTATATTGATATGACATTGGGCATGGGTAAAGAAGGCGGCTTCCCAGCCAACAGCATGCAGCAATACGGCGCACTTATGTATTGCAAATGGCTGTATAAAAAAACCGGTATCTTCTTTCGCTTGCCCACAGAAGCCGAATGGGAATATGCCTGCCGTGCAGGTGCAACAACTGTTTACCCGTTTGGTAACGATGCAAAAGAGTTAGACAAGTACGCATGGTTTAAAACAAACAGCGACAACCGTTATCATAAAGTAGGTGAGAAACAACCCAATGCCTGGGGCTTGTACGATATGCTGGGCAATGTGGGCGAATGGGTGTTGGATCAATACAGCGAAACGTATTTTGCAACCATTGGCGATAAAGCAAAGAATCCTTTGATTGAACCTACAAATCGTTACCCAAGAACGGTGAAGGGTGGTACGTATCAGGATGAAGCAAAAGAATTGCGTAGTGCCAACAGAACAAAGTCTGATCCTGTGTGGAACCGCCGTGATCCACAGATACCAAAAAGCAAATGGTGGAATGCTGATGCACCGTTTATCGGTTTCCGCATTATCCGTCCGTTGAAACAACCAAGTGAAGAAGAAGCAGAAGTGTTTTTTCAGAAGTATTTGGGAGAAGACTGATGAAAAAAAATACGAAGTAAGAAGTAGGAGGTACGAACGTCCCGTCTGACGCCCTCGTCTGACGGATTACTCAGAAGCACGGAATCAGGAATTGGGAATAAGGTATTGGAAGAACTCCGATAGCAACTAAAAATATAAACTGTAAATATCTAAACCTTCAACATGAACAACGATAACAAATCACGCCGGGAGTTTGTAAAAAACTCTTCGCTGCTTGCCGGTGGTATCATCATGAGTCCGCTGTTTTCAAATGCTAATTTCTTTTCAGGTGCCGATGAAACGATTAAGGTTGCGTTGGTTGGTTGTGGCGGTCGTGGTACAGGTGCTGCCATGCAGGCATTGCTGACGAAACAAAACGTAAAACTCGTTGCCATGGCCGATGCATTTCGTGATCGCATCGACAACTGTTATAAAACATTAACGAGAGATGATGGATCGGGTACTTCTGTAAAAGGAAGGGTTGATGTTCCTGAAGAACGCAAATTTGCCGGCTTTGATGGGTATGTAAAAGCCATTGCATTGGCCGATGTGGTGATCTTAACCACACCTCCCGGCTTCCGTCCCATTCATTTTGAAGAAGCAGTGAACAAAGGCAAGCATGTGTTTATGGAAAAACCGGTAGCAACTGATCCGGTTGGTATCCGCAGAGTGTTGGAAGCTGCAGAAAAAGCAAAACAGCAAAAACTGAACGTGGTAGTTGGTCTGCAACGCCGTTATCAAAACTCTTACCGTGAGTTATTCAAACGTAAAAACTTAATTGGCGATATTACTTCTGCACAGGCATGGTGGAACAACGATGGGGTGTGGGTAAACAAACGCAAATACGGACAAACAGAAATGGAATACCAGATGCGTAACTGGTATTATTTTAACTGGCTTTGCGGCGATCATATCGTAGAACAACACATTCACAACATTGATGTAGTGAACTGGTTCAAAGATGCGTATCCAGTGAAAGCACAAGGTATGGGTGGAAGACAGGTACGTAAAGGCAAAGATCATGGTGAAATTTTTGATCATCACTATGTTGAGTTTACCTATGCTGATGGTTCGGTGTTAAACAGCCAATGCCGCCACATTCCCGGAACCATGAGTCGTGTTGATGAATTGATCGTTGGTACGAAAGGAAGCATTAAAGGTGACGCTGCCACAATCTTAGATGCAAAAGGAAAACCGGTTTACCAGTTCGATAAGAAAGGAGAAAACAATCCTTACCAGAACGAGCATGATGAACTGTTTGCAGCCATCGCCAAAGGCGAATACAAATTTGCTGATGCGGAAATTGGTGCAAAGAGTACGCTCACGGCCATCATGGGTCGCATGGCCACTTACTCCGGTCAAATGCTGGAGTGGGATAAAATCCTGGCATCGAATCTTGATCTTCAACCAAAGAAATATGATTGGGATGCAGCGCCACCAGTTTTACCAAACGATGATGGCTATTACCCTGTTGCAATACCGGGTGTAACGAAATATGTTTAATCGTTTCTAATTGCATTCGTAAAGGCCATCGGTTAACGATGGCTTTTTTGTTGAAATACCTTTACAGTTATACTACATTTACTACCTTGTTCATTGTTTAAGGATACAGCTTATGGATTTTACTATTTATTTAGAAGAAGCCGCACAGGTATCTATTGCATTTATCATTGGAGCGGTTATTGGTTTGGAGCGTGAGTTCCGCAGTAAACCCGCAGGTTTTCGCACTATGATCTTTATTTGTGTGGGGTCTTGTTTATACACCATTCTTTCAAAAGAAAGCAACACCGTCAGTCCCGATCGTATTGCCAGTAATATTGTAACCGGTATTGGTTTCATTGGCGCCGGTGTTATTTTTAAGGAAGGTATTTCGGTTAATGGGTTAACCACAGCCGCATTGATCTGGATCACTGCGGCCCTGGGTATGGCAATCGGTTACCATAACTATCCGTTGGCATTTGTGGTGAGCAGCATGGTAGTGGTGGCACTATTTGTGCTGGAGCCCGTACAGCGGTTCATCAACCGTTTACACAAAGTAAAAGATTACAAAATAAAAACGGAAGATGTAAGTGACGAGTTTAAAAAAGAGCTGGAATTCTTTTTTTCAAAACACAACAT
>CAYMSG010000446.1:0-3242 GCA_964392955.1 uncultured Chitinophagaceae bacterium
CGGTACTCCTATCAATAATGCAACTGCTGCAAACATTACACAAACTTATGCTGCAACGGGTAACTACACAACCAGTCTGCAACTACGCACCAATACCGGCTGTTTAAGCCCGGTGTATAGTTTACCCATTACAATCCGCCCCAATCCGGTGGTTGATTTTACCAGTTCGTATGGTTGTATGCCAAACCCGGTCATCAACTTTAACAGTACATCTACCATTGCTGATGGTACACAAAGTCAGTTCACCTATCTCTGGAATTTTGGTGATGCAGGAAGTGGGGGATTGAACAGCTCAACGATTCAAAATCCGTCGCACCAATATCAAGGTGTTGGTGCATATAATGTGAAGTTGAAAATTACGTCGGCGTTTGGATGTATAGATTCTACTGTAAAAATTGCCGATAAAATTTATCCGCAACCAAAAGCAGATTTTACTGCACCAGCAGAAGTATGCTGGCAAACACCCATTACATTTACAAACGCATCCAACGGCTTTACACATCCTGTAACTAAATGGGAGTGGCGTTTTAGCGATGGTACTTCGTCTACCCAACAAAACCCGGTAAAGAATTTTACCAACCCCGGCACATACACGGCAACCTTATGGGTGTTTACCGATCAGAATTGTGTGAGTGATACAGTGGTGAAAACGGTGGTTGTAAATCCATGGCCAACAGCCAGCTTCACTACAAGTCCGCTGCTGTGCGAAAAAAATGAAATAGTATTCACGAATACATCAACAGCAAATGCAGGCTCTGTTGTGCGCAGCTATTGGGATGTAAATGATAATTCAACCTACACCAACGCAGGACTAACGGCCACGCATACCTATTTCAACTGGGGCGATTATACAATACGTTTTGTAACAGAAACGGATAAAGGTTGCAGGAGCGATACATTGATTCGTACTGTACGAATTAACCCGTTGCCCAAGCCCGGATTTGTATTGCCGGAAGTTTGTTTGAGCGATGCACAGGCATTGTTTGCAGATACTTCTTCCATTGCAGATAACAGCGAGGCGCAGATGAGTTATCTCTGGAAATTCAATACCGGAACGCCAGCCATTATTCCGGGGCCAACACCTGTTACAAGTACGTCTAAAACGCCTTCAGTTCAATTCAATAAGGCCGATAATTATTTACTGTCGTTGGAGGTAACATCAAAAGATGGTTGTCGTGACTCGGTTACAGCGATTCCGTTTACGGTGAATGGTTCGATACCGGTTGCTGATTTTGCTGTTCGTTCGGCTACCGATCTGTGCAGTAACAAGGAGGTGGAACTGGAAGATAAATCAACCGTAGATTTCGGTAACATTACCAAAGTGGAAATTTACTGGGACAATGCCAATGCACCGTCTGTAGTTGAAACAGATGATCAACCGGCTCCCGGTAAAATTTACAAACACAAGTATCCCGATTTCCAATCGCCGTTGACACAAACCTACCAGGTTCGTTATAAATCTTATTCAGGTATTCTTTGTGTGGATGAAGTCATTAAAACCATTACACTAAAAGCAAGTCCTGCAACGGTGTTCAATGCATTGGTTGGTGTGTGTGTGAATGATGCACCGTTCCAGTTATCGCAGGCTGCTGAAATGGGAGGATTAAATGGAGTTGGCGTTTATACAGGACCGGGAGTTGGTCCAACTTATGTGTTCAATCCCGCCAATGCCGGTGCAGGAATACACAATATTTTGTACACGTTTACAGCTTCCAACGGTTGCGTAAGTACATCGAACCAAAGTATTGAAGTGTGGCCCAAGCCAAATGTAAATGCAGGGCCTGATTTGACTGTGCTGGAAGATGGCGTCCGGAAGATTACAGGTGTAACAAGTAGTGGAAATGGGTTACAATATCTCTGGACTCCTTCCACTTATTTAGATGATGCTACCTTGCAGTTTCCAACAATTCTGCAACCAAAAGATGATATTACGTATCAATTAAGGGTTACCAACGACCAGGGTTGCAGTGAAACCGATGAGTTGTATGTGAAGATTTTAAAATCGCCCAGACCACCCAATACATTCACACCGAATGGCGATGGCATCAACGATTTCTGGGAAATACAATTCCTCAACGATTATCCCGGTGCTGTTGTAGAAGTGTATAATACGGCCGGTACATTGTTGTTCCGCTCCATCGGTTACCCCACACCGTGGGATGGTAAATGGAAAGGACAACCAGTGCCTGCAGGAACTTACTATTATGTACTTGATCCGAAAAATGGCCGCAACCGCATTGCAGGCTATGTTACCATATTACGTTAATGCGCAATGAGAATGAAGAAGAGAAATTTGCTTAGCTGGTTATTGGTGATGGGAGTGATGTTGAACGCAACTGCACAACAACGTCCGCATTATACACAATACATTATTAATCCGTATATCATTAATCCTGCATTAACAGGCATTGAAAATTATACAGACATTAAATTGAGTTACCGGAATCAATGGGTTGGTTTTCCCGGCGCACCGCAAACGATCTATGCAACCGTACATGCACCGATTGGTAAACAGGATTACCGCACCAGCCCCACTTCATTTGATGTACCCGGTGAAAACCCAAGAGGAAAAAGTTATTGGGAAGAGTATACGGCGGCTGAACCGCATCATGGTGCCGGTGTAAGTATTGTAAATTACAAAACAGGTTACATCAACCGTTTTCATGCAACGGCATCGTATGCCTATCATCTTGGTTTATCTCCAACATTGAATTTGTCAGCAGGTTTTGCTGCAGGTATTTCGGGAATAAATATTGATGCATCAAAAATTGAATTGGCCAATCCGGTTGATCCGGCAGTAGGAGGGTTTACCAGTGAGTTACGAAAAATTAAACCTGAATTGAGTGCCGGGCTATGGTTGTACTCCGATCGTTTTTTTGCAGGCTTATCTGCCCAGCAAATCATTCCGCAAAAGATCAGTTTGGTATCAAATGATTTGTATCGTTCAACTTTAGTTCCACATTTCTTTGCAACAACGGGTTATCGTTTCCTTGCCAGTGAAGACGTAAACGTATTGCCATCAGTGATGTTGCGTTATATTCCGGGGATGCCTGCATTTGTGGATGTAAATGTAAAAGCACAATACCAGGATCGTTTCTGGATCGGGGGTAACTACCGCATCAAAGAAGGATTTGCTGCGTTGGCAGGAATCAATGTATCCAATGTGTTTAACGTGAGTTATTCCTACGATGTCAATAATTCAAACTACCTGTTGCAATACATGCAACGTGGTACCCACGAAA
>CAYMSG010000447.1:0-3237 GCA_964392955.1 uncultured Chitinophagaceae bacterium
TCCAGTCGCAGATCATTCTTCGGTAAAGCCGTTTCCAAGCAATTTTAGTTTGGGCGAAAATAAGGAATAAGCTGCGAGCTTTTAGCTGCGAGCTGTGAGCGAAAACAAAAGCGGACAAAAGTTTGTGCGGGTTGCTTTCGTTTCGCTTCGTCTGGCCGCCTTGGAACGGCCTGACACTGGCGTAAACTGTATTGGCTCGCAGCTCAAAGCTCACGGCTAATAGCTTTTTTCTTCATCCTTCCCCGTATTATTGGTATTATTGCAGCAATTGAAACGTATATAAATTGTTACATCCTACTATACATATCGTATCAAACGAAATTGAAACGCTCGACCCCGCAGCCAACTATTTGCTGGTACAGGCGGGTTCTGATTTCATTGGGTTTGCTTCGTTTTCGCCGGTTGAAAAAAAAGTGCATGGCTGGGTGGTTTATCAGCTTGATGCGGTTGTTGCCAACATGCAACCCGAAGAGAAACTGAGCGCCATTGCCGCCGCCAACACCTGGGTGCATTCCAATTATCAAAAAATAATCATGGTGCAGTATGCGCCGGGCAACGTATTGCTCCCTGCTATTTTGAATAAGGACGAGGGGAAAGAAAACCTGCTGGAGATGGCGCTGGGTCCGCAGCAAAACAAATTGTATGTAAAAGATATTGTGTTGCAGCAAAGCCTGGTGAATCATTATGTGGTGGATGGTACGTTGGGTGCCTTGCTCAACAAACGTTTTCCAAAAGGAGAGTGGTGGCATGTACAATCGTTGTTACTAACCCAGGCTGCAAAAGGAGGGTCAACGGTTACCGTAACCATCCGTTTCCACGAAGTACAGATCACAGTGGAACGAAATGGTCAATGGCTGCTGTTGCAATCGTATTCGTATCATACGCCTGAAGATGTGTTGTATCATATTCTCAATGCCATGCAGCAACTGGAACTGTCGCAGGAAGAAACAACTGTTTGGCTGCAGGGTATGATCGATCAGCGATCGGCTTTGTATGATGTGCTCTACAATTATATTCTGCATTTGCAGTTGAAAGAAGAACTCACGTATCAGTTTCCTGCTGCTACCGATGAGCATCCGGTTCATTTATCAGCTTCACTCGACCAGGTTTTAGCATGCGTATCATAAGTGGAAAATATGGAGGCCGAACATTTCAGCCACCGGCAAAAATGCCGTACACAAGACCAACCACTGATTTGGCAAAAGGTGGTTTGTTCAATGTAATTGAAAACAATCTTGACATTGAAAGTTTAAAAACATTGGATCTGTTTGGTGGTACCGGCAGCATCAGTTACGAACTGGCGAGCCGTGGCGCAACCGATCAAACCATTGTGGAAAAGGATTCGAATATGGCCGCCTTCATTCAGCAAACAGGTGAAAAGCTGGGTGTAAAACTGAAGATCGTAAAGATGGACGTGTTCAAATACATTGAAAACTGCAATGAAAAATTTGATTTCATTTTTGCAGGTCCGCCGTATGCGTTGGGTACCATCGATGAATTACCCAAACTCATTTTTGCAAAACAATTGCTGAATGATGGCGGATGGTTTGTATTGGAGCATACACCCCGCAACAGTTATACAAACTTTCCTTTTTACCGTGCCGAACGCAACTATGGCACCACCATCTTTTCTATCTTCGTAAACAAACCAAAAGAGGAATGACGAAACAGGAGGCACGAACGATCTATAAAGAAAAGCGGTTAAGCCTTACCGTTGGAGAGCGCAACCGTTTTGATGATCTCATCCTCATTCATTTTCAACAACTGCCCCTGCCACACCTGGAGTACGTGCACACTTATCTTGCCATCAAAGAAAACAGTGAAATTGAAACCGATCATCTCCTGCATTATCTTGAATTCCGAAACCCGGAATTGAAACTGGTAATTCCCCGCATGAATCAAACAACAGATTCACTGGAACATATTGTGTATGATGAAATGGTGGATGTGGTGCCGAATAAATGGGGTGTCCCGGAGCCGGTGAATGGTACTTTCATCAGTGAAACAGAAATTGATCTGGTATTTGTGCCATTGCTTGCGTTTGATGAAAAGGGATATCGTGTTGGATATGGCAAAGGTTTCTACGATAAATTTCTTGCCAGATGCCGGCCCGATGTACTTAAGATCGGGTTAAGTTATTTTGATGCAGAAGCCTCCATCAGCGATCGTGAACAATTTGACATACCTTTAAACTATTGCATTACGCCCCGGCGCATTTATGAATTTGGCTGATCTCACATTTCAATCCATCCGTTTTTTATTGTTGCCGTTTGCTTTGTTGTACGGTGCGGTTATTTGGCTGCGTAACCGTTTGTTCGATAAAAATATTCTGAAGTCAGATACGGTGAACATGCCCATCATCTGCGTTGGTAATTTAAGTGTGGGTGGTACCGGCAAATCGCCGATGGTGGAATACCTGTTGCGTTTACTGAAAGATGATTTTGTAACTGCTACACTGAGCCGTGGGTACAAACGCAAAACAAAAGGCTATGCACTGGCGAATGAAAACAGCACTGCATTGGAAATTGGTGATGAGCCCATGCAGTTTCATGTAAAATTTCCGGAGGTAGCTGTTGCAGTTGGAGAGGAACGGCTGGAAGCAATTCCGCAGTTACTGCACGATCGACCGCAAACAGAAGTGATCATTCTGGATGATGGATTTCAACACCGCTCCATCAAAGCCGGGTTGAATATTTTACTAACGGACTACAATAACCTTTTTACACGTGATTTCTTTTTGCCCACCGGCGATCTGCGTGATGAAAAAAGCAGTTACAAACGGGCCGAGATTATTGTTGTAACCAAATGTCCGTCCACGTTGCAGGAAGAAGAACGTAACGAAATTGTTGCTGAAATAAAACCATTGCCGCATCAACAGGTGTTTTTTGCAACCATTGCGTATGGAACGCCTTATCATATCCTGCATCCGCAGCAGGAGTACCTGCTGCATAAAAACCTGGAATTATTATTGGTAACCGGTATTGCCAATATTGAGCCATTGAAGAAACATATTGTTGAACAAACCTACACTTACGAAAACCTCAGTTTCAGCGATCATCATATTTTTACCATTGATGATTTGAAAGAGATCCGCAAACGGTTCGATAAACTGGAACATGAACATAAAGTCATCATCACCACCGAAAAGGATGCCGTGCGGCTGGTGAAATTCAGAGAAGAGCTGGGGCAACTTCCACTCTTTGTATTACCTATCCGGCATCGTATATTGTTTAACCA
>CAYMSG010000448.1:0-2613 GCA_964392955.1 uncultured Chitinophagaceae bacterium
CAGTTCGCCAGAAATCAAATGTTGCTTTATTGATATTGCTGAATTTGAGTGTAACTGTATCACCCCTTCTGAAAAAGCCGTAATCATCAAAATCCAGCTCTGTATTACGGTCAACACCCCGATCCACATCTACCGTGTACGTAACGCCATTCACAAATGCATCATCAAATACGGAACTGAATCCCGGCAGAAAATTACCGCTGTTCACTCTCGTAAAATAACGGGCATAGTCGCCAAAACCGGGAGGATCAACCACCCTTGCACGCACAACAGCACGGGTGCTGGTATCAGGTGTATTGGGCGCTTTTACCCACCACAAGGAATCGATCACTTTGCGAAGTGGCGGAATGCTGGTGGCGGATGTATATTCTTTTTCTTTCCAGACAATACGCAGTTGATAATTCTTACCCAGCTCACCCTTGATGATGGTTGATGGATTTGCAAAATCGCTGCTGTAAAAACTAAAGGGAATGGTTGTGCCGGGCACTACAACATCGTATCGACGGAGCTGATGCGTTTTCGTTCCGTCAGAAATAAATACATCCGCATCTTTAATGAGTGTGTTCCCCAGCACTTCGGCTGATATTTTGGAAAAATAGTTGAGGCTTTTTGTGAGAATCACAACCGGATCCTGATCGTTTTCGATGCTTGCATCAACGGTCAGCAATTCAGGCGACTGGTTTAAATCAAATTCCACTTTCTTTTCACAACCCAGGAGTAACAAAACGAATAATCCAATCAATACAAAACGTTGCATAGGTCAAATTTACGATGAGATATTGGCACATAAACATGAAGAATATGCTAATTGTTCGGGACCGTCTGGCTGCATCGGATTGTTACGGGTCAGGCCGCCTTACGGAAGCTTGCTAAACGGTGGGCTTACAGCGGCCAGACCTTCAAGACCATCTTGCCGCTGTAAGCGTCTGTTAATTTCAGGTCGTTGAAAAGCGGCCTGACGAATAAAAAAACCCCGACACGAAGGTCGGGGTTGATACTTAATACCCATTATAAATTAGTTACCGAGATAACTCTTCAGTGCATTGCTGTAACGTGCTTTTTGTAAGCGCTTGATGGCTCTTTCTTTGATCTGGCGGATACGTTCTTTAGTCAGATCGTATTTCTGTCCGATCTGCTCAATGGTTACACCATTTTCGCCATCGAGCCCAAAATAAGCATTTACAATTTCTGCTTCACGTGGGCTGAGTGATTTCAACACACGGCGGATTTCATTCCTTAATGAATCTTTCATTACATCTTCATCCGTATCATCGCTTCCTTCAAGCAAATCGCCCATCGCTACATCCTCAGCTTCGTGCACAGGTGCATCCAATGAAGTGTGGCGGGTATTGCTTTGGAAAATATTGTTGATCTCTGTTTCGCTCATTTCCAGGATATCAGCCAACTCTTCGGTTGAAGGCTCACGCTCATGTTCCTGTTCGAACGCCATGTAGGCTTTGTTTGCTTTGTTGTAGGTACCGATCTTGTTCTGTGGTAAACGCACCAAACGACCCTGCTCAGCCAACGCCTGCAGAATTGATTGACGGATCCACCAAACGGCATACGAAATGAATTTAAAACCTTTGGTCTCATCGAAACGCTGTGCTGCTTTGATCAAACCGAGATTACCTTCATTGATCAGGTCACTTAATGATAAACCTTGATGTTGATACTGTTTTGCTACTGATACCACGAAACGAAGGTTTGATTGTACTAACTTGTCTAAGGCACGTTGATCGCCCATTTTGATCCGTTGTGCCAGTGTTGTTTCCTCTTCCGGCGTGATCATGGGGATCTTCGAAATTTCCTGGAGATACTTTTCAACCGCTTGTGAATCACGGTTGGTAATTTGAGTTGCAATTTTGAGCTGCCGCATATTAAATTCCTCTTAATTGTTTGAATCGTTACTAAGACAGGGAAATTTTACCTGAAAGTGTGAAAGACTGGTTAAGAATCCGCTGTGACCGTCAGCAAAGGTACTCATCAATCGCCGTTTTTCATAGCCCATGTTAATAATTGAAGCCAATTGGGGCATCATTGAAACGTTTCTAACTAAAATATTCTACTGATTTTTAACAATTTATCGTTTCAGAAGGTTTATTTTTCCGGCATAATTTTACACAAACGGTACATTTGAAGTTTGAATAAATCACTGATATGGAATGGATTGATTTGCGAAGCGACACTGTTACACGCCCAACACCGGCAATGAAAGAAGCCATGTTTTCTGCCAGAGTCGGAGATGATGTTTTTGGGGAAGACGAAAGTGTGAATAACTTGGAAAAAATGGCAGCTGCAATGTTTGGGATGGAATCCGGTTTGTTTTGTCCATCAGGTACTATGACCAACCAGATCGCCATTAAAATGCATACCCAGCCGGGCGATGAAGTGATTTGCGATGAGCTGTCGCATGTGTACCAATACGAAGGTGGAGGCATTGCCTTTAATTCAGGCGCCTCGGTTCGTTTATTACAGGGAAACCGCGGCCGTGTAACTGCTGCACAGGTACTGGAAGGAATCAACAACACGGAAGATGTGCATAAACCCATATCCAGCCTGGTGGTGTTGGAAAATACCAGCAACCGTGGTGGTGGCTGTTGTTATGAGCTGGAA
>CAYMSG010000448.1:2623-3214 GCA_964392955.1 uncultured Chitinophagaceae bacterium
GAGATCAAAGCCATTAAACGGACCTGCATTGACCATGGGCTGATTCTGCATCTGGATGGTGCCCGCCTGTTCAATGCGTTGGTAGAAAAAAAGCAACGGGCTGTTGATTATGGCCACCTGTTTGACTCGATTTCCATTTGCCTCAGTAAAGGACTCGGTGCCCCTATTGGAAGTGTGCTGCTGGGCACCAGCCAAAAAATAAAAAAAGCAAGACGTCTTCGTAAAGTATTCGGAGGGGGTATGCGCCAGGCCGGCTTTCTTGCGGCGGCTGGTATGTATGCGTTAGAACATCATATTGACCGGTTAGCAATTGATCATATGCATGCAAAACTGATTGAAGCGGCATTGCTTTCAAACTCCAAAGTAGAAACGGTATTACCTGTTGAAACGAATATTGTGATTTTCCGAGTGAAAGAGGGCATCAATGCAGAGCAATTGGTTGAACGGTTGAAAGAAAAAGGAATCCTTTGTTTTACAATGGGCAAGCAGCAAATACGATTTGTACTTCACTTAGATATTACTGAAGCAATGGTACAGCGAACCATTGAAATCATCACAAAATTATAAGCCCCGGCCAACCGGCCAGGGCTT
>CAYMSG010000449.1:0-3210 GCA_964392955.1 uncultured Chitinophagaceae bacterium
GTAGTGAGAATAGTGTACGTCACGCACCTCGAAACCTGCTCTTTCACGACTCAAACCACCTGGTCCGAGTGCTGAGATACGACGCTTGTGCGTGATCTCACTCAAAGGATTTGTTTGATCTAAGAACTGTGATAACTGTGATGTTCCAAAGAATGAATTGATCACAGATGATAATGTTCTTGCATTGATCAGATCAACCGGGGTAAACACCTCGTTGTCACGTACGTTCATACGTTCACGAATGGTACGTGCCATACGTGCAAGACCTACACCGAACTGAGCATATAATTGCTCACCCACTGTACGTACACGACGGTTGCTGAGGTGATCGATATCGTCAATTTCAGCTTTAGCGTTGGTTAACTTCACCAGGTATTTGATGATGGCAATGATGTCATCTTTCGTTAATACCTTCTTCTCAATCGGGAAGTTCAAGCCCAGTTTACGGTTGATCTTGTAACGACCAACTTCACCGAGATCATAACGCTTATCGCTGAAGAATAATTTATCAATGATACCACGTGCAGTTTCATTATCTGGGGCATCAGCACCACGCAATTGGCGATAGATGTGCTGTACCGCTTCCAGTTCACTGTTCGAAGTATCTTTATTCAACGTGTTGTAGATGATCGCAAAATCACCACTCACTTCTTCTTTCTGAATGAACACGCTCTTCACATCCATTTCGCTGATCATTTCAATTGCTTCAGCATCAAGAATTGAATCACGCTCCAATACCACTTCGTTCCGCTCAATGCTCACTACTTCACCGGTATCTTCATCCACGAAATCTTCTACCCAGCTGCGGAGTACACGGGCAGCCAAACGCTTGCCTTCGTATTTCTCTAATGATTTTTTATCTGTTTTTACTTCATCAGCCATACCAAACAGTTCAAGGATATCCTTATCTGTTTCAAAGCCGATTGAACGTAAGAGTGTTGTTACAGGGAATTTTTTCTTACGGTCGATGTAAGCATACATCACGTTGTTGATGTCTGTTGCAAACTCCATCCATGCACCTTTGAACGGAATTACCCTTGCAGAGTAAATCTTGGTTCCGTTGGGGTGAATAGATTGACCAAAGAATACACCAGGTGAACGGTGTAACTGCGATACCACTACACGCTCAGCACCGTTGATCACGAATGTACCACGGGGAGTCATGTAAGGAATGTTTCCTAAGAACACATCCTGAACAATGGTTTGGAAATCGACGTGCTCCTCATCATTACAGCTCAAACGGAGTTTGGCTTTCAGAGGAACCGCATATGTTAATCCACGCTCCATACACTCATCGATGGAGTAACGGGGAGGATCAATAAAGTAATCGAGGAACTCCAGCACGAAAATGTTCCGTGTGTCGGTGATGGGAAAGTTTTCTTTGAACACTCGGAATAACCCTTCAATGTTACGTTTGTCAGGAGTAGTCTCTAACTGGAAGTACTCTTTAAAAGATTGAATCTGGATACCTAACAGGTCTGGAATTTCTGCGAGGTGTTTTACTTTTCCGAAATTAATTCTCTTGTTTGCTGCAACTCTTGATGAAGACATATGTTCTTACCGGTTTTTAAGTTTGTGCACACGAATAGCTCACCGTCTTTTCGCAAAGACAAGTAAATTGATTTTCAGTTATTTATGACTGTAAATGGGCGCCAACTTGCTATTCAGCCTAAATTTAGGGAGGCAAAGTTAGGGATATTGTGTGTTGGAACAAAATTTGATTGGCGCCATTTGTCCCCGTTTTGTCAGGTTTGGGAAAAGATGGCAGAAGTTGGGAAGAATTGGAGTTTGGAATTAGGGACCAGGGTTGGACGTGTCGATTTTTTACGCATGATACGTTTTATCTATGCTTTATGTTGGGAGTCTCCGTACTCTACCTGATCAATATAAAACTTCCCTTCCGGCTCACATCCCGTCCTGTTACAAGATCACGATAGGTTAAGGTCCATACATAATTTGCAGCCGGTTGTGCTACACCGTTGATGGTTCCATCCCAAGGCTTTGTCCAGTCTTTCGACTCAAATACCAGCACGCCCCACCGGTTGTACACCCTGAACAGAAAGTTCTCTGCTGCCACTGCATTCAACGGGCCAAAGAAATCGTTTAAGCCATCACCGTTAGGTGTAAACGCTGTTGGAATATCAATACGGCAGGTACTGAGTTGTGTTACTGTTTTTTCCGTTACATCGCTGCAACCAAGGTCATTGGTAATGGTATAACGAACGGTATAGGTTCTTCCGTTAATTGAAGACGAGTACACATGCGGCGCCGGAACAGAGTCTGTACTGGTTGTACCATCACCAAACTCCCACAAAAACTGGAGTGGCCGTTCGGTTGTTGGCACAGGTTGGATAAACAGTAAACTATCCGGACACAAAAAAGGGTTTACATTAAAATCGGCTTTGAGGAAATTATTGAGATATACATCTTGTGAACTGGTATCGCTGCAAAAACCATTGGATACGATCAGCGTTGTTCGCTTGGTACCAAAACTGCTGTAGATTACCTGTTGCTGTTGATTGTTACCAGTTCCATTTGTTCCAAAGTTCCACAGCCAGCTGTCCACACCGTTACCACCTGCATGCAGGTAATTCACTGTATCGGCAGTACATCCGTAGTTAATGTTGTAAGTGAATGCCGCATTCACCGTGTCTAAAACGGTAAATGATAATTGAGATGCCGGCGTTTGCTGGCTGCATTCATCCACAATTGTATTGCCATCCAGGCCGGGTCGTAAGCTTACCGTAAATGTGCCTGCCTGTTGCAAGGGTTGTGAAAAGCTGAGAATAATATCGGAAGTCAGTCCATCAGCATTGCAGTTTCCTCTTGCACCGGTAATGGTTACCGGATAGCTTCCATTGATACTGAAATCAGACCCATTCGGATCAATGGAGCTGCAACGGATCAGCTTTTTGAATACAAACCGCACACTGTTGGGTGCGCAGGTAACTGGCGCAATACTGTCGAATGGAGTTGGCTGCAAAGCAAGCACCGTAAATGGTACTGCATCAGTAACAGGAATAGCCCGGTCGCAAACGTCGAGAATGGTATTACCATCTGTACCGTTCTTCAATTGCAGTGAATAATTGCCGGGAGGTAATGGTTGCGATAGTGTGATCACTACCGAGTCGGTTTCAAAGCTGCTGTTACAACCGATCGGGCGCATATTCGTAGCCGTTATATTGCCCGGAAAAGCAAGTACATCACTGC
>CAYMSG010000450.1:0-3204 GCA_964392955.1 uncultured Chitinophagaceae bacterium
GCCGAACAATCGAAATTGTTTTATCGCCTGAAGTTTGTTTGGTTACTTCTTCAAACGGACCATCCACCACATACCCATCGTACACAAACCGTGGTTCTAGTTTTAAGAATGTATTGTTGAGTTCACTGAGCATTACCTGTGGTTGCGGCTCTGCAATTAACTCTTCCCCTTTTGCAATAACGGATGAATCTACTTTCAACTCCCACTCTCTTAATTTATTCAACACCTGTTCAAATGCAGCAGGATCGTTGGTTGTCCACTTCGTTGCATCCTGTTGCTGCAACCATTCAATAGCATCATGACTTTTTGAAGTGAGTTGATAATAACAGGATTCTGTTTCGATTAAAAAATGATACCGTTTAAATGCACTTAACGGCATGCGTTCTTTTCCTTTCACCACATACACTTCTAATTGATATTGCTCTTCATTTGTTGTTGCATGAAAAGCCAATTCAACAGGATACGCATAAAAAACACATTTCACTGTTTGCGCAGCAGGATGATAAAACTCTACGCCTTGCAATTGCCGCACTGCACTGATCATCGATTGCAGTTTACGGGTCATTGCTTTTTTCTGCATCAAGGCCCGTTCTTTTTCATCTTTGATGTATTGCGATTGTCCGACAATATCGGCTTCGGTTTTCTGCCATTCCCATTTGGAAAATCCGAGCAGTGTTTTTATTCCTTCATCGGTTAAATTGGGGAAATATACTTTCAGGTGTGCACGGTTCAGCGGCTGCTCACCCGGCGTTACACCAGTGGGCGTTTTAATCAGTTGCCTGATCTCCAGCATGGGCCGCTTGGTAAACAAATGCTTCGGCTGAAAGAGTAAATATGTTTTGGTATTACGGTTATCCATAGAAAAGAAGGCGGCAAAAATAAGGGGTTGCGAAATGCGGCTGCGGCAAATGTTGAAAAATTTCACGCAAAGCACGCAAAGAAAATAAGGCGCAGAGAAATATACTGTAAATCAACCTCCTTTACTGTTATAATTCTTACGCAATCAAAATGATCATCCCCTCCCCGGAGGGGTTTCAGCATGCGGCACATAATCAAAGTCAATAAGGGGTGGGTTAAGCGTTTCCTTTGCCGATTCTTAGTTATCTTTGCCGCCCTCATGGCAGCAGCAAAAACAGTCGCATTTCACACATTGGGTTGTAAACTCAACTATTCCGAAACATCCACACTCAGCCGGCAGATGGAGAGTGAAGGTTTTGAGAAGAAAGAGTTTGATGACCTGGCCGATGTGTATGTGATCAACACCTGCTCTGTTACCGATAATGCTGATAAAGAATGTCGACAGCTGGTACGTCGTATTCAACGCAAGTCGCCTGAAAGTTTGGTGGTGATAACTGGTTGTTATGCGCAATTAAAACCAAAAGAAATAGCAGAGATTCCCGGTGTTGATTTAGTGTTAGGTGCTGCAGAAAAATTCAATATTGTTTCGCACATTAAAGAACTGGCGAAAGGCGATAGTGCAAAGATCAGCAGTTGCGAAATTGAAGATGTTAGCGGATTCAATGCATCGTATTCCATCAACGACCGTACACGTACATTTTTAAAAGTACAGGACGGGTGCGATTATACCTGTTCGTTCTGTACCATTCCGCAGGCACGTGGCAAGAGCAGAAGTGATAATGTGGCGAATGTGATTGCAAACGCCAAAGAAATTGCAGCAGGCGGCAGCAAAGAAATTGTGTTGACGGGTGTAAATCTTGGTGATTTTGGTAAAGGTGCTGATGGCAATGGTTCGCTTTCTATTTATAACCGTGAAGAAAATTTCTTTGATCTTATTCAGCAATTAGATGATGTGGAAGGTATTGAACGTTACCGCATTTCTTCTATTGAACCGAACCTGCTCACCAACGAGATTATTGAATTTGTAAGCAGGAGCAAAAAGTTCATGCCGCATTTTCATATACCGCTGCAAAGCGGAAGCAATACCATTTTAGGTATGATGCGCCGCCGCTACAAGCGTGAACTCTATGCCGAACGTGTGGCCTTGATTAAAGAACTGATACCGCATTGCTGTATTGGTGTGGATGTGATTGTTGGTTTCCCGGGCGAAACCGATGAACTGTTTAAGGAAACATTTGAGTTCCTTCATTCACTCGACGTATCGTACCTGCATGTATTTACTTATTCCGAGCGTGACAATACGCATGCATTAACGCTTGGACCTGTTGTACCGATGACCACCCGTTACGAACGGAACAAAGCACTCCGCAATCTTTCTTACATGAAGATGCAATACTTTACCGAGCAACATGCAGGCGAAACAAGACCGGTGTTGTTTGAAGGACATAGTAAGAACGGTATGATGGAAGGATACACTGATAACTACATCAAAATCACAACGCCTTACAAAGAAGAATGGGTGAATGAGATTGTGGATTGGAAGATATAAGCTCAATTATACTTGTCATCCCGAGGCACGAGGGATCTGTTGAGCTTTTGTACTAATGCCTTGCAGATTTCTCCTTCGTCGAAATGACAAAAAAGATCGGCTGTTATTTCTACTTCAACAACTCTTCCACATTCCGCTGTAAAATCGCTTCCAGTTTCAACTCCACTTCCTTTTCATTCACCATCAAATCCTTCAGCGTTAATTTATTCAGGAGATTATCGAGTGTGTACTGAATCATTTTCCATAAAGAACGGGTGCTGCAATCCACTGAGTTGGTACACAAACGTCCAAGCCCTGTGTGTGCATCACAAAACTGTTGATCGAACAAGGTTCCACCCAATGCTTTCAACACATCATTAATCACAATCTGTTCTGCAGGCTTGGCCAACACATAGCCGCCTTTGTAACCGGGTGTACTGTTAATAAACCCTTCCATACGCAGGGTGCGGCAAATCTTTGCCACATGTGGCTCCGTCAGCTTCTCCGCTTCACTCAATTGCGGAATACTCAAACCTTCAACGGGATTAGCCGATGCAATGCGGATGAGGATCCTGATTCCGTATTCTTCTGATGAAGTAATTTTCATGCTTTTGATTTTACCACTGAGACACAGAGCACACGGAGTTTTCTATGTCTTTATGTTTGGTTTTAAAGATGCATTCAATCGATTTTAATACTAGTTTCAACACACCCTCTGTTTCTCTGCGCCTCTGTGGTTAAAAAAATTATTCCTGTGTTGCTAATGGATCTACCTGGTATAAATTTTTGAAATACGTTCTTAACTCTTCACGCTCTGC
>CAYMSG010000451.1:0-3177 GCA_964392955.1 uncultured Chitinophagaceae bacterium
TCCGCCCCCTGAAGGGGGAACTTAAACACTCCGCCCTTCATAGAGATTTTATTTTTTAGTTTTTTAATTTTTAGCTTTAAACGACCATGTGATATAGAATTCTGCAACAATTTCACCGGCTTTGTTTTGGCCAGTTGATGTTGCTTTAATTGTTTTTGATTCGCCCGTTGCAATTGCTTCATCAACCAGTCTTTCAAAATCCTTCCCATTCTCACAAACAAAGCTTGTTACATCAGTTGCTTTTTTAAAAAAGTTCCCCTCAATCGACACAACCAACATCGACACTGCAGGCTTGCGCCCCGTAATCTGCATCAAACCCAATACACCCGTTGTCATTTCTGCTGCCATTGCCAGGCAGGCAAAATAAGTTGAACGAAACGGGTTTTGCGAAAACCACTTATACGGCACCGTTACTACACAACGTTCTTCTGTAATTGATTGGATCCGTACACCACTAAAAAAAGCAGATGGGAGTTTCAGCAACAGGAATAATTTCCCTTTAACTGGGTGTGTAATTTGTCTGATAAAATGAGCAGCTGACTCTTTCATGAAAAAAGATACAATCGTTTTTATTTTGTGATTTCCACAATACAAGCTACCACATTATTTGCATCGCCTGTTACATCAAAACGCATGGTTCCGTTGGCAGTTGAAGAATAACGTACATTACGAATCAACACTGAACCCAGTGCACGGTTGAGTCTGTTTCCAAAATCAGCAGAAGGATCGCTGCTGATCTGCTGATTCAGCTGATGCCAATTCAACTCCTTCTTACTTACCACCACTGCAATTACATCACGTCCGCCGCCCATGCCAATACTATCCGGTGTCATACTTTTATCTTTTGGGAATAACCGCACACCGGTAATACCACAGAAGGGAGAATATTTTGTTTTGGAAGGATCATCGGTGCGGGGATATGGAAACAACGTATAACTTGTACCATCTACTTCTTTACCGAACACATACACATAACACTCAGTTGTGTTCTTTAACTCCATTTTAAACTTATCACCGGGACGCACGGGTGCTGTTGTTTCAAAACGGTTACCACCAATAGAACGCAACCCGATGTAATCACCGGCAACTGTTTTCTTACCATTATACTGCACACTTACCAACCCTACTTCGCATGCAAATTGCTGTGCGTTCTCATTTCCTGCATGCATGGGGTTTACACCATAGGCTTCACGCACATAAGTTTGAAAATCGCCATAACGTACCCATGCAAATCCATTGGTGCCCCACTCCTGTCCCCAACTGTTCATTATTAAAAATGAACCGCCGTATTTCATATCATCATACCCAACTACACACATAGCATGGCCTCCAAAGCCCATCATGCTTCTGTCGCCATTGGCAGGCACCCACAAATCCTGCCCCATCATGGGTTGCATAAAACTTTGTCCCACCATCATTCCAATAACAACCGGTGCACCTTGCGCCAGATTTTCTTTGATGGCACGAAGATCAACAGCATCGTTACGATCACCTAAACTCAACCGGTTAAAACCACGCATGCGATATTGAGCCGCTTGCTGCTGCAAACGATTATCGGGTTGACGTTCGCAATCCTGATCCGTATAAGGAAACTGATCGTAAGGTACATCGCCCCGCTTGGTCATAAATTCCATTGCACGAATAATGTACGAACCCTGACAACCTTCCAACCCAATTTGGTTATACATGAATGATGGAGAGAAGGCCACTTCATTGGGTTGTTTACCTGTACGTGCAGCTTCTAAAATTGTATGTGCTGCAAAGGCACTGCTCCATGCCACACAACTTCCCTGCGAACCCTGGTTTTGTGGCGTGGGACAAAAACGTTGCAGATTGGCAGCTTCCGGCAATGGATTGCGTATATTATCATCGGCCAACGGTTCATAGATTTCTGCTTTCTCAAATTGTTTGGGATCAAGAAAACCACCGGTTGTTAAACTGGCAATATCACTGATATTGCACCCACCACGGCCCAATAAAAAATAAGCACCAACTGCTACCACAAGCAATAAGAGAATTCCTTTTCCACCGCCTTTTCCGCCACCACGGCCGAATAAACTTAATAACAAAGGAAGCAGGCTTAGCAACCCTCCGCCGCCACTACCTCTGCCACCGCCACCGGGACCAATGGGGAAATTTCCACCACCACCTCCATCATTGCTGAGTTGTTCGTGTTGATCTTGCGGATCATCTGTCATACGTATGGGCATCGTTGCGTGTTTTTATATTGACTAAATGTAATGTAATTTTTGAAGAATGGAAATACATCTGCACGAATACGCCTTATCTTACAAAAAAATAATGATGCGAAATTTTTTCACACTTATTACCGGGTTATTACTAGTCGGTATCTCATTGCATGCGCAAACAAAAACAGATACAATTATTGCCGCAACAAAAGATGTAGAAAATATTGATGCGATTGTAGCCGCATTGTACAATGTCATCAGCGGACCTGCAGGAGAGCCAAGAAACTGGAACCGCATGCGGAGTTTGTTCTTGCCCGAAGGAAAATTAGTAGCGACCGCAGTGCGACCAAAAGGAGAAGTGGTAAAGCGTGTGCTAACTGTTGAAGATTATATTACACAAAGCGGACCAACACTGGAAAAGAATGGCTTCTTTGAAAAAGAGATCAACCGCAAACAGGATGTGTACGGCCATATTGCCCATTGCTTCAGCACGTATGAAGCAAGAAGAACTGCCACCGATGCTGAACCGTTTATGCGTGGCATCAACAGCATTCAATTGTATAACGATGGGAAACGTTGGTGGATACTAACCGTGTTCTGGCAAACAGAGAATAAAGATTTGCTTATACCGAAGGAATATTTGAAGCAGTAAAACTTTAAAATTTAGATCGTAACAGCATATAAACTATACGCCGATGTCAATATTCTTTCGATCAGCTATAGATTTTATTTCACTACTCTCAATCTTGTAAACCAAAATAAGCAGACCAACTGCTACAAGATTGCATCCTACACTTATTTCATCACTTATTTTATTAACTCCGTTTGAAAAAAAGCAAGTGAGGGGCTCAAAAAGAACGTGAAACTTCAAATCTGGTGTATCTGTGAATCCAACGGCAAGGTAGGGTCCGTAATAATTCTTGAAAGAAAGTCCCATCAAAACCAATTGAAAAGCCTGTATGAAAAGACTAATCTTCATCATTAAGGT
>CAYMSG010000452.1:0-3167 GCA_964392955.1 uncultured Chitinophagaceae bacterium
CCCTTTATTGAGATTAAGAGCTTCATTGAGCTCGTTTATTTCTTTGATTTCCTGCTCAGCTGCAACGTTTGTATCTGCAATAAGCTGTTGAATTAACGTTTTGTTGATCTCAATAGTTTCTGATGAAAGTGCAGTAGATGTTTCATAGAATATTGTAAAAAAACGCTCAACGTTTTGTTGATTCTTTTTTTTAATATCCATCAGCTCATCATGAATCATTTCGCTTGATACCAGCAATCCTTCAGGCGTTACAGTTGCAACAACTTCCATACTTTTTGAAAAAGCGGATGTTGGAGTATACGCAATCAGGCTTTCTTCATTTGCGTACCGTATATCCCAGTTTAATAATTGAAAACTGCTGTAACAGACAGCTAATGTATCGGCCGGATTCGTGATATTTACAGGCAGGGTTTTTTCGTAACGTGGCATGAGCGTTATTTCTGGTTTTCAAATAAAAATAAGTGTTGTTGCAGAATCAACAGCCTGAGAAAATAAAAAGGTTGTCAGTTGACAACCTTTTTTAGAACTATTCAGTGAAAAAATTACTGCAACACCGCATTCTGTTTCACCCGCTGCATTGCTCTTTCTGCACGCTTAAACGCCAACTGTTTTTTATAGTTGAACCATTTTTGCCCACGGATCTTAAACATAATATCATCGAACTTACGCTGGAGGGTTACATTCCATAAACCGGTTAAAATGGTACCAACACTTGCTCCAATGGTACGCACCGATAAACCAAACCCTCCTTCCGCATATTCAATGTGGTGCCAGTAGCCGCTTGGCATAAACAAAGTATCGCCGTATTCCAGTATTCCGGTTACTCCTTTTGCATATTGCATGGCCGGATAAGTTTCGAAATCGGGCTTATCAATATCAACCAACCCGTGTACATTAAACGGCAAACGGTATAAATAATCGCTTTGATCGGGAGGAAACAACACCACACGACGCTTTCCTGCAAATTGGGTTAAGAACACATTGCTCATATCAATATCCATGTGCATACGTGTTACCGAATGCTTGGGACCAAAGAACATGAACGGAATTTTGATATACCTGCCGGTGATCTTTGGATAACCAAAATCTTTCAGCAGTTCAGGTTTGTGTTTGAACACAGGAAACAGGAACAAACGCAGATCGGTTGGTTCTTTTTCGATCAGGTCGAGGTATTCGTTGAACTTCATTTCTGCATGTGCCACACTCAGGGTTTCGCTGGGGTTGGCCTGCTTGGTACTGAAGAGTTTTACTTTTATATCGCCCATGGATTGTTTGAAATAATCCATCGTCCACTTTTCATAAGCCGGATATTGTTTCCACAGGCCACGGAGAATAACCGGTTTCTGTGGTTTCAAATATTTTTCGGTAAACTCTTTACGGGTAATCGTCGTTCCGTCAACAATCGGAATCGGCGTATCAATATTCATCTTCATGTTTGCCTCTTTTTTCATTTCCTTTTCAGGAGGCACAAATTTAGGTCAATTCGGGGAACAGCGTTTGAATCAAAGCTGATAATGGTCATATGCAGGGAAATTTTTAGAAGAAGTAATGAAAATCCAATGACCAAAGAACAAAATCCAAAAGGAAGGCACAGGGGTAAAGGAACAAGGAACAAGTTGAGTGCCCAATACCCAATTACTAACTCCTACTTCCTCTTGGATCATATTTTTTCCCACACCTGTTTTGCAAACTGCTCCAGCGAAGGATCACGGGCACCCATAAGCAGCAACACACAGTCTTCAGTAAAGTGCGGACGCATGTTTTCAACAAGGTTGTTCCTGTTTTCTACAAAAAATGCATTGACTGCTTTTGCTTTGAGATCATTGATAAGATCGTTTGCTGAAATATCTTTCACCGCAGTACCACCGGCATAAAAAATTTCGCTCATCCAGATCTCATCCTGCGGACGAAGTACCCTGCTGATCTCTTCTACAAAATCGTGGCGAAGGAATTTGGTTGGTCCGTAGCCATGCGGCTGAAACCAGGCAATCACTTTTTTGGCAATGGGCTGACAGGCTTCGATACTGGCCGCACACTTGGCGGGGTTGTGTGCGTAATCATCAATTAACCATACATTGTTCTTTTGACCGATAATCTGGTGACGGCGATAAATGCCTTCATAATTTTTCAACGCTTCGGCTGCTGTGCTTAACGGAACGCCAATGAGGTTAGCGACCGTTGCTGCTGCGAGAGCGTTTTCCATGTTGTGGCGGCCTACGGCGTGAAGCGTGAAGCGTGAGGCGTGAGGCGCATCACTATAGTTTTGTATGCTGAAGGAAATATTGAAGCCTTCCTGTTGGAAGTTTGTGGCATGAAAAGCTGCATCATCACTCACATCAACAGAAAAATTATGTGCAGAGTTGGCTGAAAGTTTTTTTGCCAGTGCATGCGATTGGTTCACCACAAAGAATTGTGAAGTATTTTTTTTGAACTGATCGAATACACCCATCAGCACATCAATTTCTTTATGGTCTTTATCGATGTTGAGCAGCAGCCCGACTTCGGGTGTATAGTTCACAATGCTGCCATCGCTTTCATCGGCTTCAATCACCAGCCAATCGCCACTGCCTACTTTTGCATTACCGATCTTTCCTTCTTTAATAATACTGGTGAGGCCTGCACCGCTGATGATACTTGGTTGCATACCTGCATGCTGCAGTATATCGAACAGCATGGCACTGGTGGTTGATTTGCCACTGGTGCCGCCCACAGCAATCGTTTTTTTACTTCTTGCAATAAGCGCCAGTAATTCTGCACGTTTGATGATGGGAATGTTGAGTTGTTTGGCTTTGATCACTTCTTGAACCGTATCTTCCACAGCTGTTGATACCACAACTAAATCTGTTTTGTTGGTGATGCCTTCGCCGTTCTGCAAAAAACAACGGATGCCTTCTGCTTCCAGTTTTTCTTTTGTTTCGTTGGGTTGGCCGGGATGAAAGTAACGGTCGCTGCCGCTCACTTCTTTACCTATGCCTTTTAAATACTGTGCAATCGCACTCATGCCCGTACCGGCAACACCAATAAAAAAAACGTTGTTGAAATTGTTGATGGAGGTAATCATAGAAAGCAAATGTAAGCGAAGTGTTCTGTTACTTTTTGCTTGTCCAAAAAGTAACCAAAAAGGACCCCGGAAACAAATATACAGCCTGGTTTCCGGATAGCACCTT
>CAYMSG010000453.1:0-3160 GCA_964392955.1 uncultured Chitinophagaceae bacterium
AAACTCACCTACCTGCAACAGGCACTCGATCTTTCTGATAAAAAAAAAGTAGTTGAGAAAACGAAGGCCGTTCAGTTTCGTGCATTAAAGCCGATGGAAGTGAAAACACAACCGACAACCGGCAACCGGCAACCGGCAAGTGAAGCAAAATTGATGGTGGAAGAACCGAAACCAAGCTACAAGCCAGAACAATCAACCATTAATACACAGCATCCGGTTACAACAACGGCTGTGCCCAAACAAACTCCCGCTGCCGGTGTAAAAGGAGGCTTGTCAAAACTCCGGGAAAAAATTGCTGCAGAAAGCAACCAAACAGCCAATGCACAAAAGGAAATGGATGTAGAGCAATTGAAGGTAGCCTGGCAGGAATTCATCCTGAAGCTTCGCACTGCCAATAAACATTCGGTGGTATCTAATTTTGAGATGATGGAATGTCGTTTCAAATCTCCTGTTGATTTTGAAATTGTTTGCACCGGAAATATTCAGCTGGGATTTTTGAAACAGGAAAAGACAGCGCTGCTCGAACATATGCAGCATTTTTTCCATAACCCCGGCGTCAACATGCACATTGATCTGATTGAAGCGCCGGAAGATTCAAATCCAGTTGAACGTCCGTTATCAACCAAAGAACAATTCATGAGAATGGCAGAGAAATATCCGCTGGTAAAAGAATTAAAAGACCGGCTGGGGATGGAACTGGATTATTGAGTTGCTTACAGTTTTACAAATCTTATATCATAACGTAACGGACTGGCAATGATCATTGTGTTTCCGTTAATGCTGTATGAAGATGGCGCACAAGGCGAAATTGCTTGAAGATGGCAGGCTCCTAATACCGTAAAAAATGCAGTACCCAATTGATCTTCTGCCACTTTTGTCATCATCCCTAACGAACCAAAAAGTATTTTGCCGGTGGCTGGCACCGTGTATGTGCCTCCTTCAAACAAATTGACTCTCGTATTACCACCGAACGATCCATCGTTCCGTAACGTAATTCGAATACGCTCCTGTGTTCCTGCCGGATAGGTAAAGGTTGATCCGGTGCTTTTATCTTTTACCTCTGTTACCATCCAGGTTCCTGTAAGGTCTGTGCGTTGCCCTTCATTTCTGTTTGAATCTCTTTTTCACGACACGAAAAACAAAACCAATATTGCTGATAGTAAAAAAAGACGCATACCTGAATTTTAAAACTTGACATTAAAACTGCCAAACCCGCTGCCTTTCCTTAAATTATTTTTATGCTATTTCGGGTTGTTTCATGTCGGCATAAAAACTAACAGTTATTGACCAGAAACCGCAGGGCGATATTTCCCCAAATTGCCTTAATTTCACGCCCTCATTACGACTAAAAATTGAACTTATGGCTGAAGTGATTCGTATGCCCCTGTTAAGTGATACCATGACCGAAGGAAAAATTGTGAAATGGAACAAACAGGTAGGCGATAAAGTTAAAAGCGATGATGTGCTTGCTGATGTGGAAACGGATAAAGCTACCATGGAAGTGGTGGGTTATGCCGATGGCACCTTACTTTATATTGGCGTTCCGGAAGGAAAAGCCGCTCAAATCAATGAAATTATTGCAATTGTAGGGAAGGAAGGGGAAGATTATAAAAGTCTGCTCGACGGTGGAAGTGCCGCTGCTGCTCCTGCCCCAACCCCAGCTGCTGAGGCACCGGCAACCGGCAACCAGCAACCGGCAACAACTTCACCCGGCGTGGATGCAGATGCGCTTGCTTCGCAATTGGGTGTAACGGTGATCCGCATGCCCTTGCTCAGCGATACCATGACGGAAGGGAAAATTGTTGCCTGGAATAAGAAGGTGGGAGATACAGTAAAGGCAGATGAAAGTCTTGCCGATGTGGAAACAGACAAAGCTACCATGGAGGTTGTTCCTTATGTTGACGGCACTGTTCTATACACCGGTGTTGAAGCCGGCAACGCTGCCAAAGTAAATGAGGTTATTGCTGTAATTGGCAAAGCCGGTACGGATGTGGCTGCTTTGGTAAGTGCTTTCAGCAATCCACAAGCTGCCAGCGCTAAGCCGCAAGCACAAGCCGCAGGCGATACCTCGTCAACTGCAGCTCCTGCTGCCTCAACTGCAACAACTACAAGTTCAAGCAGCGAAAACGGTCGTGTAAAAGCATCTCCGTTAGCAAAGAAAATTGCTGCTGAAAAAGGCATCGATCTCCACGCTGTACAAGGCAGTGGCGATGGCGGACGTATTATTAAAGCAGATATAGATAATTACAAAGCTGCCCCGGCTGCAGCTGCTCCGGCGGCATCGAAAGCGGCAACACCTTCAGCTCCCGTTATGGCATTTACACCAGGTGCAGGCGAAGGGTACGTTGATACGCCGAACAGCAATATGCGTAAAACCATTGCACGCCGTTTAGGCGAAAGCATGTTTACCGCTCCGCACTTCTACCTGAAGATGGAACTGAACATGGATAATGCAATGGCAGCACGTGCACAAATGAATGCGGTTAGCCCGGTGAAGATCAGCTTCCAGGATATGATGATCAAAGCCTGTGCAATGGCACTGCGTCAACACCCTGCTGTAAACTCTTCGTGGATGGGTGATTTCATCCGCACGTACCAGCACATTCATATTGGCAGTGCTGTAGCAGTTGACCAGGGGTTGATTGTTCCGGTGTTCAAATTTGCAGACCAAAAAAGTTTAAGCCAGATTGCTGCAGAAGCAAATGGTTTGTACGATAAAGCAAGATCCGGCAAATTGCAGCCACAGGAGTTCAGCGGTAATACATTTACGATTTCGAACCTTGGCATGATGGATATTGAAGATTTCACAGCTATCATCAATCCTCCTGACAGCTGTATCCTTGCTGTAGGCCGAATCAAAGAAATTGTGATCAAGAAGAAGGATGGCAGCTTTGGCACAACCAATGTGATGAAAGTAACCTTGAGTTGCGATCACCGCAGTGTAGATGGTGCAGTTGGTGCAAGCTTCTTACAAACACTCAAGAAGTTTATTGAGAATCCTGTTACCATGCTGGTATAAGTAACAAGTTCTCTTGTTGAAAAATATATCCCGCTTTAATGGCGGGATTTTTTGTTGATACCAGCTGTCACTCCGAGTTACGATGAATCTGCTGAAAAAATGCAGAAAGAATATTTTTGTACTTAGCTGATGTGCAAGTGG
>CAYMSG010000454.1:0-3151 GCA_964392955.1 uncultured Chitinophagaceae bacterium
ATAAATGGGTCCGGTTGCTGCATTCAATGTGCAGAGTTCAACAACCGCACCTTCTTCAATGAAAATATTTTCTGGTGCAATAACATTGTTACTTGATGAAATCGAAGCTGATATTTTTTGATGGGCGATCAACGAAAAGTCAAGACGAAGCAGCCGCTCGTTGAATGAAACCAGATCAAATGGATATTGAAGAATATCAACCGGCGATTTTACTTCAACTGTATTACAATGACGATATTCTTCTGCAGCAACCGGGAACCGCAGTTTATTTTTCGTATGAATTGCAACCGGCAGCTGCTGCTGAAATAAAACTGATTCGGCAGGCAGTGCATGTATTTCCTGTAACAACTCATTGGAGCAAACTGCTGCAGCGTTGATGTATAAATAGTCATCAGTGTCTTCGGGTGCAAAAGAATACTTGCCCGACAAATAGTCTTCCGTTAGTGTAAACAGTTCCTGTTTCAACACATATTCCCATCGTTCTTTGATTGTAAAAATGCCACAACGAAAATCGGCCAGTGGCCTTGTGAGTGAAAAAGGATAAAACTGTTTCCGGTCGGTTGTATCAAACAAAATAATCTGCATCCGTGTAGTTTGTTTGGCTCATTGTAAAAATACAGGAAACCTTTTGAATGGCTGTGTTAACGAAAACTGCCCCTACGGGAGGGGCAGTTGCAAAACATATTTACAATGATATTATTGAGGTAATAATACCTGATTGATCTTGAAGAAATTTCCGTTCACAGCCATACGGTCAACCAACGGAACTGTTGGCGAAGCACCTGCAGCTGTGGCAGCTGTTGCATTTCCAACACCTTTTACAGAAAGACCAACACCAAGACCGGTGACAACAGTTGATGAAACCGCCACACCCGGATGAGAAGGAATACCTCCGTTAAGTAAGGTTGGATAATTAGCAGCTGTAGCACCGAAGTTGACAGAGAACACTCTTGTACCCAACACATGATACGCAACAATTCCTCTTATCAATTCAGTAGTTACATTGTTGGTTGAGAGAAATGCAGGACCTGCAGCTACGGCAGCATTCGCCTGTGCTGTAGCAATCGTTGCATCATTTGTGGCAGCAAAAGTGAGCTGGTACACCAACCCGAAAATCAACGACTGAAATGCAGCATTGGTTGGAGCAAACACAGTGAGGTTTGCAAATGGTTGCGCCAAAGCATATTGAAAACTGGGTGATGCTGTAGTTGACAAGCCAGAATCAGCACGCACAATAGCAGCTACCAGGTAGGAAAAATCGGGATCACGTGCAATGGTATCGAGCAACACTCTTGATGGTGGTGCTACAGCCGTTGCTACACGATGAATAACACCGTTTGATCCTGTAATGGCATCAGCAGCAGTAACCGGTACATTGTTTGCCCAGGCAGCCGCTCCCCTTCTGGATGGAAAGATCGACATTTTAATCGGAATCGATGTTCTGGGAATTGATGGAACAAAAGCGGTTGTTGCAATATCCAATTTTGATTTTTTCTCAACGTTTGGAAACGCTTCCGGAATTTGAGCCGCTGCAATACGCTCAGCAGGAATAATATGGTAATTCAAAACAGAAGTGAGCGTTGCAACTGGTAACGCATTTACAACAGCAAGGCTTAAACCTGAGGCAGTCATAGCAGTATTATCAGGAGCAAACACTGTAAAGTTTGCATTGGCTACATCAAGCGTAGCATTCAAACCTGTGCGCACGAGTGCTGTATTAAAAATTGAATAACTGCTGTTGGCAGCAATTTTCTTTGCCAATGTGTTTGCCACATCTCCTTCGCTGTAAGGCGTGGAAGGAACAGGTTCGTATAATTTATTACAAGCTCCAGCCACCACTACTGCAAATGCAATGAGGGATAAGCGACCTGTTTTTACAAATATTTTCGACATACGTTTTTACTTTAAAGGATTCAATTAAAAAATGTTGTACCCGATGCTTACATAATATAAACCTCCGATAGCCGGATTACCTGGCGCCTGCACATAGTACTGGTTGGCAATATTGCTTCCGCCCAGTTTAAAGATGTACTTGCTGGAAGGAATGCGATAGCTCACCTGTGCATCAAGTGTATGAATTGCAGGAACAGTACCATTAATGAAATCACTTTCGAAACGGTATTCGCTCATCCATTTATAAACAATACTGAATGCAAAGTTTTTCCCCTTTCCAAATCCTGTATTCGAGAATTTCACATTTGTTTTATGCTTCGGTGTGTTGAATCCTGCCTGGAAACCTGCAGGCACATCTGTTAATTCATCACTCGCAAAGTTTACACCCACCAGGAAGTTTGAAGGCAACATATAGTCAAGACTGATACCGTAGCCAAAACTTTTCACTTCGTTGGTAGTGTTAAACGGAATTGAGTATTTGCGGCTTGTTGCTGCCTGCCACACCAAACGCCGTGTAAGAAAATCTTTATACATGCCATAATATCCATACACATCAATCAGAAGCTTATTTGCTACCAGGCCTTTATAGCCCAATTCAATAGAGCTTACTGATTCCGGTTTCAAATCTTCAACGGTTACCACCTGACTTGTAATCACATCATTTTGGATCGCAACAACAGGGCTTGAATTAAGACTATAGTAAGATCTGAAATCTTTTACACCACCAATTAACCAGTAATCGTTTCCAACGAACAGGTTGATCCACTGCATTTGTGTGCTGGGGAAGCGATACGCTGTTTGATACGAAACACGCAGGTTGTTGTTTGGCGCAAGACGGATCAATGCTGTTGCTCTTGGCGTAAACCTGCCGGCAAAGTTTTGGTTTTTATCATAACGTCCACTTACTGTTAAGCGAACTTTCTCGTTGAACAATTCTTTTGCAATTTGTACATACGCACCGCCCTCATTAATTCCAATCGGGCCGGTACTGTCTGCAAACAATGTTCCTTGTGAATTCAATACAAAACGTCTGTAGTTTCCACCAACTAAGATGTCGGCAAATCCTTTTGTTAAATGCGACAGGTTGTATTGTCCTTCCACAGCATAGAGATCCGTTCTGTCAAGGAATCTTCCACCGCCCAAGGGAGCACCCGGAGCAGGCTTACCAATAGGTACACCTTTAATGAAATTGAACAGGTTATTGAATTGTGGAGTTCCAGCAACGGGACGTCCTTGATCGGCAAACGCTCTTGCTGCA
>CAYMSG010000455.1:0-3139 GCA_964392955.1 uncultured Chitinophagaceae bacterium
CATGGCACGTAGTCCATCCACTTCACTTACAGGTATAGGTTTGTCAAGCAGTATTGCATCACGGAAATGCTCCAGCTCCATGCGAATGGCATTTACTTCTTTTACCGGAGGGTTTGAAATCGCAATTGTTTTTTTACCGTGATTGGTTTCAATGTCAAACGTAAACGCCTCTTTATCGTCTGCATTTTTCATACGGATGATCTCTGATTTCTTTTCCAGGAAATCAATGCCGATATATGCATCCCGTTGAAACAAGCGGATCTTGCGCATTTTTTTCATGCTGATGCGGCTGCTGGTTAAATTGGCCACACAACCATTGTCGAATTCAATACGAACGTTGGCAATATCGGGTGTATCGGTCATTACCGCCACACCGTTGGCATATACATTCTTTACATCACTTTTTACCAGGCTTAAAATAATATCGATGTCATGGATCATCAGATCAAGGATCACACTTACTTCTGTACCTCTTGGGTTAAACTGCGATAGCCGGTGTACTTCAATAAACATGGGGTTCAACTGCAGTTCCTTTACCGCAAGAAAAGCAGGGTTAAACCGCTCCACATGGCCTACCTGTAATTTGATGTTTGCTTCCCGTACCAGTTTTACCAGTTCGTTTGCTTCTTCCATGGTATTGCACATGGGTTTTTCTACAAACACATGTTTCCCCATGCGCACCGCCATTTGGCAAAGTTCAAAATGGTAATTGGTGGGGGCCACAATATCGGCTGCATCACACAGCGACATCAACTCTTCGGCACTGGAATAGCGACGCAACTGGTACTTTTCTGCCACAGCTTTTGCCGCCCGGTCGTTGGGGTCGTAAAAGCCAACGAGTTCAACGCCGTCTATTTCTTTCCAGTTGTTGAGATGAAATTTTCCAAGATGGCCGGTGCCAAACACAGCTATTTTGAGCATGAAAATGAATTAAGTCAGCAGCAAATATAGTTGATGCTTGGTTTGTGGTTGAGCAGGAAAATTTTCGGGAAAATGCGAAAATCTTTTTTTTCAGAAAAACCGATTCCCCTATCTTTGCACTCCCGAAAAATAAATGCTAAATCCTTAACGATCAGGTATTCATGCATCGGGTAGCTGGATCGGTAGTTCAGTTGGTTAGAATGCCGCCCTGTCACGGCGGAGGTCGCGGGTTCGAGTCCCGTCCGGTCCGCTTGTATTTGGCTAAAACCCGCTCTGGTAGCGGGTTTTCCTTTTTTGGGTCTATTTTTTGGTCTATAAAAACCCAATTTTACGAAGAACTTTACTGTACTTTATCTCACTTTATTCAGCTTGATAAATATCACTCTAAAGGTAGTTTTTAGCACTGGAATTGCCCTGAATTTAAAGACTTATTTGTGCACAAAAAAGGCAGTGAAACCCACTGCCACCATAGGCTAAGCCTGCATCAACTGTCTAATATCACTGCCTAAAAAATAGACCCTTGACCTGATCTTTACACGCTTTAGTTTTCCATGTTTTATCCAGTCGTAAATAGTGGGCTTTGTCACTTTGAACAGACTGCAAACTTCCTCTATTTTGAATAGCGGTTTTTCATTCAGCCCTGGTGTTTCCAAAATGCCAGGCTCCTGGTGCTGTTCTTTTTTATTTCGCTCCACTTCTTCCCGAATGATCAGACGGATTTGAGACCAGAATTCCTCTGGCTCAAAAGGGATCAAAATCGGTACTGCTGAATTTCCTGCCATAAACTCACTTTTACATTTCACACTTGTTTAAAAATACCCGGCTGGTTACAGAACCGTTTGGTGCCGGTTCATATAAAATATACCCGAACTCATGCAAATCATTAATACATTTATTGTATGTATGCCGGGCATTTATTTTTGCGGCTCTCATAATTAAGATCCTTTCAATTTTCACGGGATTCTTTCCACCATTTATATTCCACTGTTGCAGTAAAGCCATATAAATACTTATATGAGTACTGCCTATTCTTGCATCATCTGCAATGGCCTGGTAAAACCCTGATAATGGCGGAAAGAGTTCCATGCTGATTAATCCTGGTTAGCCTTGTTTCGTTTCCCTTTCAAAGAAGGATTTATCCGGCGTTTCTTTAACAACCCGCTCCCTGTTGTACCGTTTGTTTCGTCGATTTCGCTTTCAGAAGTTGAATCTGCTTGTTTCTTTTTCAACTGAAGTTGTTTTTCAAGCCACTTATTTTGCAAAAAGCGATAGGCTTCATCAACAGTTATTCCGCTACTATTTTCAGAAAAATAAAACCGCTGACTAATATCTGACTTATTCTTTACAGCGGAAATACTCCCAAAGATTTCATGATATGGAGTTCCAAGCCAAAACTTCACTTTAAGTGTAGCTGCAACGGCTTTACCTTTTTCATCTTGCTCAAGTGCTGCTAAACTTTCAACAACAGATTCAACTTTTGCCTCCACTTCCCAAGTTGTTTTATCATTTGGGTCCAATTTCTTTCTTTCATCGAGATTAAATGCGGACATCCAGCTTATGGTTGTCATTTGTTTTTCAAGGTCTGCTATGTTAATCCCGGCAATCATTAACTCTTCAAAGACATCTTTCTGTTGCAATGTTATATCATAATACAGCAACATATAAGCATCGCTTTTCCTTTGCCTCTCAAAATAAAACCGGAACTCCAATAGCTCCTTATCCTTTGCTATTTTGTGGTTCAAATAAAAATTATCAGGTTTAAAACAAATCCTTTTCAAGAGCAAACTTCCCAAATTGTCAAACCCTAAAGATTGTAATTGGCTTGCCAATGCCGTTATATTCTGAATATTCATGGTACTGCTGTTGTATATTAAAAAATGGTTTAGGGGTGCACTATGACACTCCTAAACCTTTGCCTTTGCTTTCCCTTTTTTTAGGCAGCAGGCTTTGTCCATTCTTTTTCTCCAGCTTTTCCTTTTCAGTTTTCGTTACTGGCTTCAAATCTTTTTTTTTATCATTTTCCTGGCTTTCCTTTACTTCTTTGCTGCCTTTATCTATTCCAGATTTGTATTGCTCCAGAGATTCCTTTGCCACCATTTTCATATTTGAATCGTATAGTGTTACTTTCTTATACTGTGGGTCTGCTTCCATAAACATTTTGTGGCTGCTGCCATCCTTTTCAATGGTTACCGATTGTACATTCCCTTTTTCCAGTGAT
>CAYMSG010000456.1:0-3137 GCA_964392955.1 uncultured Chitinophagaceae bacterium
GAAGCCATCGGGTTGATGTTTGGTTTATCAGCGATGTCTTTACCAGACACTTTTACAATTGATCCGGTAAGGTCACGCTTACTGGCAACACCATAACCAATTACAACCACTTCATCCATTTTAAGTGTAGTCTGTTGCAATTTTACGTTGATGACCTGCTGGTTGTTTACACTTACTTCCACATCTTCATAACCAATGGCAGAAATCACCAGCACTCCATTTTCAGGAACGGTTAATGCAAAATTTCCGTTCATGTCGGTTACAGTTCCCTGCGATGTTCCTTTAATAGTAACAGAAGCAGATGCGATTCCTTCGCCTGCCTCATTGGTTACTTTACCCGTAACCCGCAAATCTTTTTCATCCGGGTTTGATGAACGGATGGCAACCAGGTTGTTGTCCAGTTGCACATACCTAAGATTTGTGCCGGCAAACAAACGGCGCATCACTTCTTTGATCTCGAGGTTTTCGAAATCAACTGATACTTTTTGTTTGAGATCTTTCAGTTTTGAATTGTAGAGAAACCTGAAATCACCTTGCTTCTGGATGCTGGAGAGCACCTGGGCAATTTCAGCGTTTTGCGTTTTGAGCGTAATTGTTTGTGCGTTAAGGCCTGCAGCAGCATGAAACGTACACATAACAACAAGCAGGATCGTTAGTTTCATAATCAATAGCGGCTTTTGGAAGGCACGAAGTGCCTTAGCAATCGAAGTCGTTTTTTCCATACTTTTAAGCTTTGGTAGTATAAAGTGGGAAACCGTTTTTTGTATACAGCAAGCGGCTTCCAGGTTAAAGAAATATGTACTACTGATACGGGGAATGTTGGCGCATTTCCCGTTTTTTTTGCCGCTACTTATGAAGAGTTTTGATGTTGGGTCATAATCAGTTTGCAGTTTGGGGTTATTAATAAATGATCACAGTATTTCCTTCTATTTTGTATTTGAAATCAGTCGTAAAGCGCAACCCTTCCAATGCCTGTGTGAGGGTCTCTTTCCGGAAGTCACCATTCAGCAATTCCTCTTCCAGTTTTTTATTTCGGAAAATAATCTCCACATCATACCAGCGTTCCATTTTCCTTGCAACGTCCGAAAACGCTTCGTCTTTAAATACCAGTTTACTTTGGGTCCACGATGTTTCTACAGCTACGGTATCTGTTTCAGTATAGGTCAGGCGTTTAATGGCAATGATAGGTAGATTCAGGTTCGGTTTCACCTCATTGGCCGGTAACTCATTCACTGCCTGCTCGGTTGTGTTCAGGAGTACCAGCTTTTGATTCGGCTTCAGTAAATATTTTTCACCGGGTCTGCTCTTTACAAAAACTTCTACACTGCCCTGCACAAGACTTGTTTCAACTGTTTTATCTTCCGGATAAGCTTTTACATTAAATTTTGTACCTAGTACTTTTACATCAATACTTGCAGTATGAATAATAAAAGGACGTTTCGGATTTTTTACTACGTCGAAAAAAGCTTCGCCTGTTAAATAAATCTCACGGTTGCCTGTTTCTCCGATCCTGGTATAATCAAGTTTACTGCCTGCATTGAGCCAAACGGTCGATCCATCAGGCAATGTAAATTTTGTACTGCTGCCGTTTTTGGTAACCACTTCTTTAGGGACAGCTGCATCAGCCATTTCGGTTGCTGCTGCGGTTTCCTTTTTTGTAAGTACCAGAAAAAGGGAAATACTGATTACAACAGCCAGTGTTGCAAACGCCAGCAGTTTACGCCGGTGCGTTCTAAAAAAAGAGCTGTTTGTTGATTGTTCTTCTTCTTTTACTTCATCTGTATGGCCGGGTTCTATTCCCAGGGCTTTCATTTTCTGATAATGCAGATGATAGGTTGCTTCCAGGTAATCATTGTCTTGTTCGGCTTCGTGGTTCCATATATTTTCTACGGCTTCCATTTGCCTTGCAAAAGCGGGGTACTGATCGCATAATTCCTGCAGTTCATGCAGTTCCTCAATGCTGGCTTCTCCAGTCAGCTTTCGGGAAAGTAAATGCCAGATTTTATCTCTGTTCATGATTGGTATACAGGTAAGGAGTTTGAAATGCAGGAAATCCCCTAAAGGAGTTTCAACTTTTTTTTAATTTTTCTTTCGAAAGGGCGTACCCACAGCCTGGGCCAGCTTTTTTAACGCAATGGCAAGCTGGTTATCGACTGTTTTTACGGAGATATTGAGAAGGCTGGCGATTTCTTTGTACCGCATTTTGTCTTCTTTGGCCAGTTTCAATACCAGCCGGGCACGTGGGGGTAAACTATTGATGGCAGTTTCAATACTTCGGACGTTTTCGGAAGACATGATCTGATCCTCGGGGCTTTGATAGAGCGAATCCATTTCCACTTCTATTTCATCAATCGAGATCGTTGAGCGTTTGTTCTGCTGTTTTACTTTCCGTACAGCATTGTTTTTTACTGCTATGAAAAGATAGAGCTGAAGGTCTTCAATTTCGTTGAGGCGGGTACGGTCGTTCCAGATACTGATAAACACATCCGATACAATTTCTTCGGCTGTTTCTTTTGATTGCTCAATGCCGGTAGCAAATCGGGTGAGAGAATGGAAAAGAATCATGAACAGCTCTTTGTAAGCCGTTTCATCTTCATAAATGGCAATCCTTCGTTGGAGATCCTTTACACTTTTATGTGCTTTCTCGTTTGGCAATGGCAGGTAATTGAATGTAAATTAATTTTATTTTTCAATACAAGCCAAACTGATTATGGTCAGTTATTTTCAAATAGGCAAAGCCAATTGCTAAAAACAAGATTTGTTGAACCTGGCTTAACCTTACAAAAGAATTTACAAAACAAAACGGGTTGTCTGTTGACAACCCGTTTCTATTTTATTTGTTTTTGCTTTTACTCATTTATTGCTTCCTTAATTTTTTCGCCTGCTTTTTTCAAATCCTCTTTCACCGGCTCCACTATTTTTTTCTTTAATGTATCACCTGCTTTCTCCAATAGTTTACCACCTTTACTTTGTAAGGTATCAATTGCTTCATTCATTTTCTCCTGTCCTTTATCAATGAGGCTGCTGGTGTCCGCAGCTTCTGCTGCCTCCGATGCTTCGGAAGATGCCTCTACTTTTTCATTGTCAGATTTTTGTTCATCGCCGCAAGCAGTTAATAAAGAAGCTGCCAGCAAAAC
>CAYMSG010000457.1:0-3123 GCA_964392955.1 uncultured Chitinophagaceae bacterium
AAAATCTTTTCCATGATGGAGGTTTCAGTTTTACCGGTGTAACGGCTGAAGTGATTGAGCAAATGGAAAAGGAATGATACATACGATGTGAGAAGTATGATGTGTAAATTATTTATAGTTGCGTTTCTGATCAAATAATGCATCGTTGAAAAGTTGATAGGTGATCCTGTCAACTTTTCAACTTTTAAACCAAATGTTATGACTCCATCCTGGGTTGAAGCGGTTGGACTGTTTGCCTCCGTACTCAGCAGTATCACTTTTGTTCCACAGGTATACAAGGCGTGGAAAAGCAAAAGTGTTGGCGACTTGAGTATTTACACCATTTTAATTGTAACCAGCAGTACATTGGTTTGGCTGGTATATGGTTTTTTCAATGATCCCTTATTGCTGCCCGTTGTGTTGTGCAATGGCTTTATTTTTTTACTGTCGCTTGTGCTGTTATATTTCAAACTCTCTTTTAAAAAATAGCTATGCACATTGAGCACCTTGCTATGTGGGTGAAAGATCTTGAAGCAATGAAAGCATTTTACTGCAAATACTTTCATGCAACTGCAAATGATCTATACTTCAACAGCACAAAACAATTTCGATCGTATTTTCTTTCGTTTGACGGTGGTCCACGATTGGAGTTGATGCAGATGCCTTTGGTTCCTGATTCGAAAGATGATGTGTATGCGCAGTTTACAGGGTTGATCCATTTCGCTGTATCGCTCGGCAGTAAAGAAAAAGTGGATGAGATGACGGCGCTGTTCCGGAACGATGGATTTGAAGTGTTGGATGGGCCAAGAACAACCGGCGATGGATATTATGAATCTGTGATTCTTGATCCGGAAAAAAACAGAATTGAATTAACGGTTTGATGAACGATGTTAGAACAATTCGTATCTCGACTGCGATTGATTCGGATGTCATGCCCTTCGACTGCCGCTCGGTACAAAAACAAACCCCACCATTTACGGCAGGGTTCAATGTATTTCACTCACAGCTAAAAGCCCATGGCTTACGGCTTATTTAATATTCATCTTCATTAAAGAAGAAGTCTTCCTGGCTCGGGTAATCCGGCCAGATATCGTCAATGCTTTCATAAATTTCGCCCTCGTCGTCCAGCTCCTGCAAATTCTCCACTACTTCAATGGGAGCACCGCTACGGATTGAATAATCGATCAATTCGTCCTTGGTTGCAGGCCAGGGAGCATCTTCGAGGTACGAGGCTAATTCAAGTGTCCAGAACATAAGGAAACCCTTTAATTTTCCGCAAAAGTAACTTTCCTGCTGAAATAACCAAATCTGCTTTGTTAAGGCTGTGAATAAACTGTTTTTCAGATTTTTAGCTTTTGGCATAGCGTCATAAAAAGGCAAAGCCTTAGGTTTGTAAAACGGAGAAAAAACTATGCTACGTTGTAAACAGATCACCAAACGATACGGCAGCCTGGAAGTGTTGAAGGGCGTGGATTTGCAGATCGAAAAAGGCGAAATTGTGAGCCTGGTAGGCAGCAGTGGCGCCGGAAAAAGCACCCTGCTGCACATCCTCGGTACCTTGGATGAGGCAGACGCAGGACAGGTTTGGCTAAATAATGTGGAGATGAGTCAGCTGAAGGGGAATCAACTGGCAGCCTTCCGTAACAAACACATTGGCTTTGTATTCCAGTTTCATCACTTATTACCTGAGTTTACAGCGTTGGAAAATGTGTGCATTCCTGGCTGGCTGGGTAACCGCAAAAAGAAAGAGGTAGAAGAACGGGCAAACGAATTGTTGAAAATGCTGGGGCTTGACAGCCGGGTGGAAAACAAACCTTCTGAACTATCGGGTGGAGAACAGCAACGGGTAGCGGTAGCACGTGCCCTGATCAACAACCCCGACATCATCATGGCCGATGAGCCAACCGGCAATTTAGACAGTACCCATGCCCGTGAGTTGCATCAATTATTTTTTGATTTGCGCAAACAATTCAACCAAACTTTTTTAATTGTAACGCATAATGAGGAGCTGGCTGCACAGTGTGATCGTACTGTGCATATGAAAGATGGGCGAATTGTGACGGGAATGAATTGAGAAGTAGGAGGTATGATGTAAGAACGTTCCTTGATTATCTTAATCGTACGACAGATGTTTGAGTGGAAATTCTTGCGTACTTCCAACTTCGTACCTCGCACTTGCTATCACACTCTCGGCTTCCACGGAATTTCTTCCACACCCAATTGATGACCTGTGTAACGTGCCAGTACAAATAAATAATCGCTTAAGCGGTTGATGTATTTGATCACCAAAGGTTCAACAAACATTTCTTCCTGCTGCATGTGTACGCATAAACGTTCACAGCGGCGGCATACGCAACGGGCTACGTGCATGGTACTTACAGAAACATGTCCGCCGGGTAATACAAAGAATTTCATTGGAGGAATAGCATCATTCATTTTGTCCATTTCCTTTTCAAGTAGCGCCACATCTTTTTCTTTGAGATCAGGAATTTTCATTTTCGGTTCTTTCTCCGGATCACACGCCAGCGATGAACCAATGGTAAACAAACGATCCTGAATTTCCTTTAAAACAGCTTTAGTGTGAATATCGCTTACATGATCGGTTACAAGACCAATGTAAGAATTCAACTCATCAACCGTGCCATATGTTTCAATGCGAATATGGCTTTTGGGCACTTTGGTGCCGCCGATTAAACTCGTTTTGCCAAGATCGCCTGTTTTGGTATATATTTTTGATGCCATTCTTAATTCAATTCTGCTGTTAACAAAAGTAGACTCCAAAAAGTTGCAAATAAAAAAAGGAGAGTCACAAACTCTCCACATTTTCATTGCTTCAACAGACAGTTTTATTGCCTGATCAGTTGTTCCTGGATTGTGTCCGTTTCAACCAATCCATCACGTAACCGTACCACACGTTTTGCATAATGGGCAATGTCTTCTTCGTGCGTAACGAGCACAACGGTATTTCCAAGTTTGTGAATGTCTGTAATAAGGCCCATAATTTCAACCGACGTTTTTGAATCAAGGTTACCGGTTGGCTCATCGGCCAGAATGATTGATGGTCTGTTTACCAATGCACGGGCAATGGCTACACGCTGAATTTGCCCACCACTCAATTCGTTTGGTTTGTGATGCGACCGGTCG
>CAYMSG010000458.1:0-3119 GCA_964392955.1 uncultured Chitinophagaceae bacterium
TCTTTCAAAAAAATTAACCATGGCAAGCAAGGAACTTTTTCTACAGGCAGTACAACAGGGTTACACATTCAAAGGCGAATCGTTTCGTTTGGGAGTGGGTATGTTCCAGAAGGAAGTAGTACAAGGTGCTGAAGTATTGTTGCCGTTGAAAACCATGAACCGGCACGGGTTAATTGCAGGTGCTACAGGTACAGGTAAAACAAAAACGTTACAGGTAATTGCCGAAGGATTGAGTGATGCAAGTATTCCGGTGGTACTCATGGATATTAAAGGCGACCTCAGCGGTATTGCTGCTGCCGGTGCATCGAATGCTAAGATTGAAGAGCGTCTTCAATTGATGGGTGGTGAATACAAGCCCTCTGCATTTCCCGTTGAACTGATGACGTTGAGTGATGAGGGGAAAGGAGTGCGGCTACGGGCCACCGTAAGTGAGTTTGGCCCCATCCTGCTTTCCAAGATTTTGGGATTGAATGATACGCAGCAGGGAATTGTAGCCATGATCTTCAAGTTTTGCGATGACAATAAAATGCCCTTGCTTGATCTCAAAGATTTTATCAAGATCATTCAATATATCAGTGATGAAGGGAAATCAACCATTGAAAAAGATTACGGTAAAATATCCACTTCATCAACCGGTACCATTCTGCGTAAAGTAATTGAACTGCAGCAACAGGGAGCCGATGCTTTTTTTGGCGAACCCAGTTTTGAAGTAGATGATCTCATGCGCATCAGTGACGATGGCCGGGGAATGATCAGTATTTTACGGGTAATGGAATTACAGGATCGACCTAAACTTTTCTCAACATTCATGTTGAGTTTGTTGGCGGAGTTATATGCAACATTGCCCGAAGAAGGTGATATGGATAAACCAAAACTGGTGTTGTTTATTGATGAAGCGCATCTTGTTTTCCAGGAAGCCAATGAAGCGTTGTTGCAGCAAATTGAAACGGTGATCAAACTCATCCGTTCAAAAGGGGTAGGCATTTTCTTTTGTACACAAAACCCGCAGGATGTTCCGGCCAGTGTGTTATCACAATTGGGATTGAAAGTGCAGCATGCACTCCGTGCTTTCACAGCAGCCGACCGAAAAGTAATTAAACAGGCTGCTGAGAACTATCCCGAAACAGAATATTACGATGTAGATGAATTGCTCACACAGTTAGGGATTGGCGAAGCGTTTGTAACAATGTTGAATGAAAAAGGAATTCCAACTCCGTTGGTACATGCCATGCTGGTGGCGCCCCGCAGCCGTATGGATGTACTAACCGATGGGGAAGTGGATACGCTTGTTACCAAAAGTAAATTGGTAAAGAAATATGCCGAAACTATCGACAGTGAAAGTGCACACGAAATAATTACGGCCAAGCTCGAAGAAGCTGCTGAAAAAACCAAAGCGGCCGAAGAAGAAAAAGCTCAGCAGAAAGAAGAAAAAAAACGACCTGCCAAAAAAGAAGAAACCTTTTTTGATAACCCCACCGTAAAACAAGTAGGCCGCACCGCTGCCAGTATTATTACAAGAAGTTTATTGGGTGCTTTAGGTTTAGGCGGCAGAAGCACACGAAAAAAGACAGGTTGGTTTTAAAAGCCGGTTTGTATATACGACAATTACCTTCCTTGTTTCTATATTTCTGCTTGTGGTATACAATGCAGCAAATGAAGAATCCTGTTTGTCTCAGGTTTTAATTGGATATGATCTGCTATTAAAAGTTGACAATTTCTTTTGAAAGCGGAAAGGATTCACTAATTTACAAAAACGAAAGCTGACAACCTGTGGTCAGTGATTAGAGGAACGATTGCTTGCTGTTTTCTATTGACTGGCCGGGTTGTCAGCTTTTATTATTCACTAAACCAAAACAAAAACGCATGACAAAATCTGTGCAAAGGCTCGGACAGCTATTGCTGTTCCTGCTATTCTCCACTATCGGCTTCAGCCAGTACACTGTCAAAGGAAAGGTTATCGACGATAACCGCAATGAACCACTGGCAAACGTAAGCGTTCAGATCAAAGGAACAAAAACCGGCACTGTAACAGGTACGGATGGTACATTTAGTTTAGACATAGCCGATAACAAATCGGTGACTCTTGTTTTCTCTCTTGTAGGTTTTATGTCGCAAAATGTGAGTGTTTCAAGCAGCAGCGGGGCTATAAATATAACACTGCAAACAGATGTACTTAATCTGGAAGAAGTAGTTGTAACGGGTCTGGCTTCATCGGTGAAGCGTAGTAATCTGGCCAACGCTGTTACTTCCATCAATTCAAAAGAACTAACCGGTACCACACAAATTCAAACAACCGACGGTGCATTGTACAGTAAAGTGCCGGGAGCAAACATTCGTATGAATGGTGGTGCACCAGGCGGAGGTTTATCAATTCAGTTACGAGGTGTTTCATCGTTGGTAGGAGCTTCACAGCCATTGATCATTCTGGATGGTGTGTATATTAATAATTCGTTTCAACGTACCGGTCGTGCAACGGTTACGGGTGCGGCTGCAGGCGCTGGAGCACCTGCACAGGATGACGGTTCAAACCGCTTGGCAGATATTAACCCGGCTGATATCCAAAACATTGAAGTATTAAAAGGTCCATCTGCCGCAGCAATCTATGGTACACGGGCCAATGCCGGGGTAATTATCATCACCACGAAAAAGGGTGCATCGGGTAAAACCGCTATCAGCTTTGGACAAGATATTGGTTTTGGAAGGCCTCTCCGTTTAATGGGCACCGATGACTGGAGCGTTGATAAAATCAATTTCTTTTTCACAAACGCAACCAAACGTGCAACAGAGCTGGCACGCTTTCAGCAGGCACAGAGTACCGGTCAGTTTTTTGACTATGAAGATATTTTTTACGGGAACACCGCCACACTCTCCAACACGAGGCTAAGCCTTACCGGAGGTACTGATAAAACAAAATTTTATGTAGGAGGCGTTATTACCAATGAAGAAGGTATTGTACGCAGGACAGGATTTGAGCGGTATTCAATACGGGCAAATATTGAACATAAAATAAGTAAAAGCCTGAATGTTTCTGTTAATTCAAATTACATTCGTACAAATACAGATCGGGGTTTTACAGGTAACCAAAATAATACAGGTGCATCAATAGGATATAATATCTC
>CAYMSG010000459.1:0-3108 GCA_964392955.1 uncultured Chitinophagaceae bacterium
GTTCAGCCTTGGCAACCTCGACAAAGGAATTACCAGGGAATATAAACTGAAAGGAACAAACAGCGGGGTATATGCGTTTGTACTGGAAGGTGATGTAACCATCAATGCGGAAGCACTTAACAAACGGGATGGTTTGGGTATCAGCGAAACAGATACACTCAGCATTACCGCAGATACTGAAGCTCGGATATTATTGATGGAAGTACCCATGCTCAACTAAACGTCTAAATCAACATTTCATAAAAAACAAAATCTAAACACAAACAAAATGGCAACGTACAAAATTGACGCATCACACAGCGACATTCTTTTCAAGGTAAAACACCTGATGATCACAACCGTAACAGGTCAGTTCAAATCATTTGACGCAACATTATCTGCAGATGCAGAAGATTTCAGCGATGCGGTAGTAACATTTACTGCTGATATCAACAGTGTGGATACACGCAGCGAACAAAGAGATACCCACCTGAAGAGCGATGACTTCTTTAACGCAGAAAAATTTCCTGAATTGAAATTCGTTTCTACTTCAGTAAGCAAAACCGATGATGGTCTTGTAGTAAAGGGAGATCTTACAATCCGTGATGTAACAAAACCAATTGAACTGAAAGCTGATTTTAACGGCGTAATGGTTGATCCATGGGGTCAAACAAAAGTTGGTTTTGAAGCAGAAGGAAAGATCAAGCGTAAAGAATTCGGTTTAGGATGGGATGCAGTAACCGAAGCAGGTGGTGTTGTAGTAAGCGATGAGGTAAAGCTGCAACTGAACGTTCAGTTCGTAAAACAATAATGAAAACGGGCGCATGCCCGTTCTCAGCAACGCAATCGTAATAGCATGAAACAGGTCAAGTATGTCAGGAAAGCGGCTCAACCGCATATGGTTGGAGATGGATTTAAAGTGAGGACATTTATTTCGTCGGCGATGTGGAAGGAGATGAGTCCTTTCCTGATGCTTGATTATATTGAACCAACCAATTATTTACCAACTGATCATCCTCGTGGCGTAGATGTACATCCACACAAGGGTTTTGAAACGGTCAGTATTTTATGGGAAGGTGCGTTGGCACACGAAGACAGCAGCGGTGGTAAAGGAAAAATTTTTGCCGGCGACGTGCAATGGATGACGGCCGGTGCAGGTATTCTGCACAAAGAATTTCACGAAGAAGAATTTAGTAAGAAAGGAGGCGTATTGCATGGTGCGCAACTCTGGGTGAATTTACCTGCAAAAGATAAATCAACCCCGCCTGCTTACCAGGATATCCGTTCAACCGATATCCCCGAGATACAAATCGCAAACAACAAAGGCAAGATCCGCATCATTGCAGGTGAAATGAACGGTGTAAAAGGGCCCGCCAACACATTCACCCGTATCAACATTTTTGATGTACACGCACAAGCCGATGCAGCAATTGATTTGAATGTAATTGATGGCGATCATACAACTTTACTAGTGTTGAAAGGAACTGTTCTCATCAATGATGAGAAAACAGCCCGTGAAGGTGAGATGCTCATATTTGATAATAGCGGAGAGCGCATCCATATCCAAACAAATAATGAAACCCACCTGTTATTGTTAAGTGGTGAACCCATCACCGAACCGGTTGCAGCGTATGGTCCCTTTGTAATGAATACACAGCAGGAAATCATGCAGGCAATCGACGACTATAATGCCGGTAAATTTGGACATCTCAATTAAGCAGTATGATCAATTCAAGCATTGGCGCAGAAAAATACAAAGTAACACACGGGAATGGGCGGCATCAGTTTTATGCCGATGAACCGCTTGAAAAAGGTGGTATGGATACTGCACCAACACCCGATGAGTTACTTGAAGCTGCATTAGCCAGTTGTACATTGGTTACTTTACGGATGTATACCGATCATAAACAATGGAATGTTGGTGCAATTGAAATTGCTGTTTCGTTGAAACGGGAAGATGGAAAAACGACCATCAGCCGCCAATTGAAATTTGAACATCCATTAACCGATGAACAACAACAACGCTTGATACAGGTGGCCAAGAATTGTCCGGTATCAAAAACACTCGGGGCAGCATCGGAATTAAACGTACAGATTAACTAACATTCATGCAACATATTCTATTCAAAGGTTCAGAACGGGGAGTGAAAGATATAGGCTGGTTAAAAAGCAATTTTACATTCTCCTTTTCATCTTATTACAACCCTTCCAGAAATGGATTTGGGTTGTTGAAAGTATTCAATGATGATTTTGTAGAAGCCGGTAAAGGGTTTGGATTGCATCCGCACCAGAATATGGAGATCATCAGCATTATGCTGAACGGGCAAATGAATCACAAAGACAGTCTGGGCTATGCCGATGTAGTGGAAAAAGACTGGGTACAGATTATGAGCGCAGGAAGTGGATTGCGGCATGAAGAATACAATATTGGAAATGATGAAGTAAATTTTCTGCAGATTTGGATCGAACCAAAGTTGCAAAATATCAATCCACGCTATCAACGCAGATACTTTCCAAAAGAGAACCGGAAGAATCAACTGGTAACTGTAGTAAGTAACGAAGAAGGGCAGCAACATTGCTGGATCAACCAAAATGCAAAACTCAGTCTTGGTTGGTTTGAGGCAGGTAAAACAGTGAATTATCCATTCAATCCTGTGAATAAAGGTACTTTTGTATTTCTGATGGAAGGCGAAGCAGAAGTGAATGGCATTGCAATTGGCAAGAGAGATGCAATTGGTATTTGGGATACCAATCAGTTAGCGATCAGTTTTACAAAGGAAACCGAATTGGTCATTATTGAATCACCCATCAATCATTAATACAATGAATATCGAAATAATATCAGGCAGTCCGAGAGAAAACAGCGTTACACATCGTGTGGCCTTGTTTCTCCAGAAATTTTTGGCAGCACACACATCGCATACTGTGAATATTATTGATGTGAAAGAATGGAATTTGCCGTTACTGCAACATGTGTTTGTATCCGTTGATGCAACACCCGATGAATTTAAACCGTTGAGCACACGCATGTTCAATGCCCATGCATTTATTTTAGTAACGCCTGAGTATAATGGCAGTTATACACCGGCTATGAAAAACCTGCTCGATCATTATCCCAAGCAAAGCCAC
>CAYMSG010000460.1:0-3103 GCA_964392955.1 uncultured Chitinophagaceae bacterium
GATCATATGCCGTGTGCCTTTGTAATGATCGAGTAACCGTTTCTTTACTTCTTTTTCTACACAGTTTAATTCCATGGCTGGCATAAAGTCGCCATCGGGCAATACTTCCAACCCATCTTTACTTCCCTGTATACCTGCAAAACGTTCAGCATAACTGTACCACGGTGCAATATCATCGTAACGGATGGGCCAGTCGACAGCAATACCTTCTTTAGCATTGGCTTCAAAATCCCATTTATTGAAACGGTAACTCTGCCGGCCCCACATGAGTGAACGGCCACCCACATGATAACCACGATACCAGTCGAAACGTTTTTCTTCTACATACGGGCACTCTTTATCTTTCACCCAAAAATCAAGTACTGTTTCATTAAGCGGATAGTCACGCTTCAACACAGGATAATCTTCGATCATCTGTTGTGTGCGACCACCACGATGCGGAAACTCCCAGCTTTCTTTGGTGGCGTTTACATAGTCTTTTACATGCTTAATATCACGGCCACGCTCCAGCATGATCGTTTTCAAACCTTTTTCGGTTAATTCTTTGGCGGCCCATCCTCCGCTGATTCCTGAGCCAATCACAATGGCATCGTACACATTATTTTCCGGCATATGTTATCGTATTTGAGTGGTTATTATTTATATGAACTGAACTTCTGTATGTCTGTTTAACTGTTGTTGCGTCGCACACTTGTACGTCTGCTAATACTGTTCATCTTTTTTGTCAATGGTCAATTGTGAATGCTGAATAACCCTGCTTCTTTGCAAATTGCTTATTCACTATTGCCAATTCCCGTGTTACACATCACATCTCTTTACTGCATCCTGCAAAGCTGCCAGCTTTTCTTCATTTGTTTTTCCCGTTGGTAAAAACTCCTGCGCCACATATCCTTTGTATCCGGTTGCCACGATCGCTTTCATAATGGCAGGATAGTTTAATTCCTGTGCATCGTTTATTTCGTGCCGGCCCGGTACACCAGCCGTATGATAATGCCCGAAATACTGATGATTTTTTTGAATCGTATGGATAATGTCGCCTTCGCTGATCTGCATGTGATAGATGTCGTACAGAATTTTAAAGTTGGGCGAACCCAGCCGCTTGCACAATTCAATGGTCCATTTGGTATTATCGGCCATGTAGTCTTTGTGATCAACCTTGCTGTTGAATACTTCGATCTGGATGATGACATTGTGTTTTTCGGCCAGCGGCATGATCTGTTTTAGCCCTTCTACACAATTGTTCAAACCTGTTTCTTCATCCATGCCGTTGCGGTTACCGCTAAAACAAATGAGGTTTTGATAACCTGCTTCTGTTACTAATGGAATGGCTTCGGTAAAAGCAGCAATGAGTTGGGGGTGATTTTTCTTGTCGTTCCAACCTTCTGTTAAACTGATTTTCCCTTTTGTATAACACATGGAACAATGAATGCCATGTTTTTTTGCAATGGGAAATTCGTCGGGTGTAAGCAGATCAATTGCATTGAAGCCCATTTTTTTTACTTCCACACACAATTCATCCAGCGATAAATTACCGAAGGTCCATTTACAAACCGAGTGGTTGATATTACCTTTTAATTTATACGGTTCTGCTTCCATAATTCGTTCCATTGCGCCGGCATTTACAGCACTGCCTGCTGTAAGTGCTACTGATGCAGCTGCAAATTTTTTAATGGCTTCTCTCCTGGTATTACTCATTTTAATACGATATAAGATTACGCTGTAGTTAAAGTTTGTTTGCTTTTGCCACGCATGAAGAAATACAAACCTGCAAACGCAACGGTTAGTATAATCGGTATAATGAGTGTGGCATTGATAATTTCAGGACCGGCAGTTACTTTGGCTTGTGCCAATGCTTTTCCCATTTCAGAATCTGCTGCCGCAGCTGTATAATCGGTGAGATTTGCATTTGCCGGAAGCTTGGCAATAAGTTTTTCATCATAAAACTTACCCATAAACATCATATACACAGATACAGCAAACATACCGGCACCGCCCATAAGATTTAAACCAACAGCTCCGGTTTTGGGTAAGTATTCTGCTACAAAGCCCAGCATGGTTGGCCAAAAGAAGCATACACCCATACCAAACACAATCGCCCCGGCAAAGAGTGTGTTCCCACTGCTGTGACCTAACATATACAACCCGGCAGCAGATAAAATGGCCGAAATCAATAACACGCCTGTTGGCGAAAGCCGGTGAACAATGGGTTCAGCAAAACCACGGCCAATGACCATTACCAGTGTTGTTACAGTAAGAATAAGAATCGCATTGTCTGTTACATTACGCAGCAATACATCGATCCACTGTCCGGTAAACAATTCAGTGATGGCGGTACCAAACATGCAGATGATCATAAACAAAAACAACGGATTGCCGAGTGATTTATACATTTCACCTGTGCTTACTCCGGCAGCTACACGTTCTGTAACCGGGAATTTCAATTTCAAAAACAGGAAGCCGTAAATCAGTGTTGGAATCAACATGGTGCCAACCTGTATTTGCCAGCCGATGTCCATTTTCGAAAAATAAAAACTGATCAATGTACCAATCACAATACCACCCGGGAACCATAAATGGAAATGGTTGAGTTTTGTTGTTTTGTTATCGGGGTACAATGTTGTTACCAACGGGTTACAGGCAGCTTCAACTGTACCATTTGCTATACCTATTAATAAAGTAGAAAAGAATAAAGTCCAGAAACCTCCTGCAAAAATGGTTAAAAGAATACCGGCCAGATGAAAGAAAAACGCCATTTCGAGTAAGCGTTTCATACCAATTAAATCAACCACAAAGCCTCCCAAAACTACAGCTAACGGAAAACCCCAGAATGCAGTAGCAGCAATTGTTCCAAGTTGTGTAGCACTTAAATTAAAGTCGGTTCCAAGTTTACTGAGTATACCGGCTCTGATACCAAAAGAAAGGGAAGTAACTAATAAAGCAAGACAGCTTCCAATAAATAATTGGTTACGGTTAATAGCATTCATGCTGCAATCGTTTTGTTGGTTGGTTAATTAAAGTTGCCAGGAATACACCCGAAATTCGAGGTTTTAAATTTAGGGTATTTCTGCATAGCGAAAAGCTTAAATTTTTTGCGTGGATTGTT
>CAYMSG010000461.1:0-3080 GCA_964392955.1 uncultured Chitinophagaceae bacterium
CGGAGCACAACAACAAAGGAACGATTGGTTATATCATCAATCATCCCTTTCACCGCACCTACAATGAGCTTGAAGAATTTAAACATGCCTTGCCGATTCCCTTGTACGTCGGTGGGCCGTCGCAAATGGACAAGCTGTACTTCATGCATCGCAAACCGGCTTTTATTGAAGGCGGTGATTTGATCGGTAACAATGTTTACATGAACGGCGATTTTAAAACAGCCATTGCATTGGTCAATAATGGAACACTTGCCACAGATGATGTGAAACTGTACATTGGTTATTGCGGATGGGATGTACAGCAACTGGAAGATGAAATTGCTGAAGGAAGCTGGCTTGTAAAAAATGCACCGGTTGACCTGGTGTTTACACGAAATACAGAGAAGCTCTGGAATGAATTAGCGGCTGTAAACAAAGTTTAAGCTGCGGCACTTTTACCAAATCAGCTTCCGCTTCTCTTATTGGCCGAATTACCGGCTTTGGGAAAACTTGCTTACTTTGCATGTTCATACAACTCAAATACACACATGAAAATGTATAAACTTTTAATGGCGTCCCTTTTGATGACGATGTTTGTTTCCTGCAGCAATGGTATTGAAGAAGGAAGTTCAACAACACCGGCCACAACATCGCCAGCAACAAATACAAACACTGCACCTGCCGCTAATACTACGCAGGCTGGTTTAAACCCACCACATGGTCAACCAGGGCACCGTTGTGATATTTCAGTTGGAGCGCCGTTGAATAGTCCGGCAGGTCAATCAGCTACACCGCCACCTCAACAAACAGTGGTGAATCCTGCTCCGCCGCCCGTTTCGCCACCCGCATCATCCGGTACACAAGCGGGGTTAAATCCTGCACACGGACAACCGGGTCATCGTTGCGATATTGCTGTTGGTGCACCATTGAACAGCAAGCCTGCACAATAATATTGTTTCAGTAAATGGGTAACTGAATATGAATAAATCAAAAAGTCTCCTTCAACGGAGACTTTTTGATTTACAGGTATAACAATCAATATTCGTTTCAAAAAAGGTTGGAGCTTCTGTCGTGATCGTTATTTTAATTGGCTGTTGCTTTCGCATCAATAGTCATTATTCATAGACACAGAAGGTTTTTAGTTGTACCACGTAAACGCTTTATTGTTTCTTCGCCGGCATTTCTCTTCCGCCCTGGTATAAGATCAACGATACTGTTTTGCCGGAAGCGTCCTGTTTGAATTCAATGTCTGCCGCAACGCCTTTGGTTTTAAATCTTGTTTTTGAAATGGCCTGCAGTTCAAATTTTTGTTGTCCCGTTGCCTGTGCAAATAATTGCTCGCCTTCATGCGTAACCGTTAAAACAAAACCTGGTGCCAGTTCATAACTACCCACATAGCCATCGAGGATGGCCGCCTCCACTTTCATGAAGGTAGTTGGTTCATACGCAGGTAAAGGTTTGTTGGTTTTTGTCCAGTTCATTTCTTCCTGTCGTGACTTGTAAAGGATACCGCTTATACTTCCCGTGGCAGAGCGTTGAAACAATAGACTGCTCAATGAATTGTCAAACATGAAAAGATCTTTGTCAACCGGTTGCAACAGGAGTTGAGCACCCGTTCCACGTTGTGATGTAAGCTTTCCGCTAACCCAGCGAATAATCCGTTCGTCGCCTACGGCATTTGTGTACACGCCCACGTATTGTCGGGCTGTTGCTTCTGTTAATGGAATTGTAGTGAACCTGTACGGTTGGCCAATGGCTACTGCCGCCAGTTTCGCTGTAATATCATCGGGGCCTTTGCAATCACAATTGGTGAACACCGCTGCAAACACATCTTCCTTTGGCAGATAAATGGCATCCGTTAAAAATCCGGGAATGCCGCCACCATGTTCAATCGCATTACTGCTTTGTACTTTGCTGAGCGATAAACCATATCCATACCTGGTAGATGTACCGTCGGGCAAAATGTAAGGAGTTATGGCTTTGTCAACTGATTCTTTTTTGATGAGTTTGTAACTGTACAACGCTTTGTTCCATTTCCAGAGATCTTCTACGGTTGATAAAAGCGAACCTGCTGCATAGGGCAAGGTCATACTGATATAATCGGAATGTTGAAACTGTGTTCCTTCTTTTTCATAACCTTTTGCACGGTTCTTAATAATTTTTGATTCGCTGCCATAGTACGAATTGCTCATGCCGGCTGGAGCAAACAGGTTTTGCTGTACATATGCTTCATACGTTTGGCCGGTAATTTTTTCGATGATATAACCCAGCATAACATAACCTGTATTGTTGTAATTCCATTTGGTACCCGGTTTGAATTCAAGTGTATCGTTGGTTGTTAATTGAATCACTTCCATCGGCTTCATATCCGTACGCATTTTTCCAACGAAATCCGGCTTGTTGGTATAACTCTTAATACCCGATGTATGGTTCAGCAATTGTTCAACTGTAATGGTTTCTTTGAACGGCAGCTCGGGCATGTATTTTTTGATATCATCCTGTAACGATAATTTTCCCTGCTCAACCAGTTGCAGAATGGCAACCGCCGTAAACTGTTTGGTAATGGAGCCGATCCGAAAGATCATATCGGGCTGCAACGGTACATTCAATTCCATATCGGCCATGCCGATGGCTTTTTTGTAGATCACTTTGCCTTTGTGTACCACAATGGCGGCCGCACCCGGCTCGGTTGCCTTAAATTCTTTGGAAAGAATACTGTCGAACGAAGCGGTCAGCTGCGGTTGTTTTTTTGCGGTTGTTTGTGCCTGCAATGAAACGGACGATAACAGCAATGCGCCTGCAACAAATTGTTTAAACATAATGCGGTGTTTAGATGAAAGAGATGTACCAAAGATAAAAGTTTAAAATCCGTTATTCCAAGCAACAAACATAGATTGTTGGAAGAAGCAGGTGAATTGTTATGAAGCGAACAGGGTGTTTCGAAAGTTGTGGTGCTGCAGCAAGGAATAAAATAGGTTTTCGTTAAATGTTGATCCGGAGGTTTTGTTTTTTCGGAGATGTTGCGTATAATAGCATTATTGCAAATTGTGCAGGCTACTCTGAAACAACATCGCTGAGTGAAAAACTGAACTGAAACGAAT
>CAYMSG010000462.1:0-3059 GCA_964392955.1 uncultured Chitinophagaceae bacterium
GGTGTTGATGGATCATTTCCCAACGTCCATGCAATCCATTGATGCGTTTTGTTTTTGCCAATGCTGTTTGCAGGTGTTCTTCTGAAATAGCCCAGCCTTGTTGCTGCAATTCACGAATCGACGAAAGGACAGTCAGTATATTTTTTGTTTGATAGATACCGGGCAGATCAAGCGTATATTGAAAGATCGCTTTTGATTTCGTTTCTTCTACATCAACAATCAGCAGATGATCGATTGTTTGTGCATTCGTAACAGTAAACTCATCGTATGCAAAATGCAAAGGCGCATGGAGTGAGTTTGCTTTTTCTTCAAACACAGGCTTTGTTTCCGGCACTGTTTCGCCCACCACCACCGGAACGGCTTGCTTGATGATACCGGCTTTTTCAAATGCAATTTTTTCAAGGGAATCGCCCAGCAGATTCATATGATCCCAGCCAATGTTGGTGATAATGGAAAGTTCAGGTGTAATGATATTGGTGCTGTCCAATCGTCCACCAAGTCCCACTTCAATCACAGCCACGTCAACCCGCTGTTGTTTGAAATATTCAAATGCCATGGCAACAGTGATCTCAAAAAACGAAGGTTCAATTTCTTCGATCAACGGCTGTATGTTTTTCGTAAAACTGATCACAAATTCTTCGCTCACCATTTCACCATTTACTTTTATTCGTTCACGAAAATCATGGAGGTGAGGGGAGGTGTACAGGCCTGTTTTATAACCGGCTGTTTGCAAAATGGCGGCCAGCATATGACTTACCGAACCTTTTCCGTTGGTACCGGCAACATGAATACTTTTAAATTGCTGGTACGGATTCTCCAATGCTTCGCACAACGCAATAGTATTATGCAGATCTTTTTTAATAGCAGCCGCACCAATACGGCTGAACATCGGAAGCCGTGTAAAGAGATAATCGATCGTCTCCGGGTAAGTCATGCCGCAAAGATAGAAGTTGCATGCACTGGTTGCTACATCAGGCACGTGGTAAGGTAAACGCAAATGTGCTGCCTTTTCCCAATTCACTTTCTACATGAATATTGCCGCCGTTTTTCTTGAGAAATTCTTTACAGATCATCAATCCTAAACCCGTACCGGCTTCGTTGGAAGTACCTTTTGTTGTAAAATGCTCATCGCCAAATAATTTGTTTTTGGATTCCTCACTCATACCGGTGCCGGTATCACGTACAAACACTTCAACCTGTTCATTCGCTTCCTGTACATCTACAATTACTTCACCTTCTTTCGGAGTAAATTTAATTGCATTGCTGATGAGGTTACGCAACACAACCTCAATCATTTCTTTATCTGCATAAATATAAACGGGTTTTTCGGCCTTTGTTTTCAGGTACACCTGCTTGTTCTCTGCCTGCCTGCGAACCACCTGTTGCACATCCTGTATCAGCTGTTGCATATCGATGAGTTGTGGCGAAAGTGATTCACCTTTCATCTGGCTTTTGGCCCATTGCAGCAGGTTCTCCATCAGATCGGTGGTGTATTGCAGATCTTTCACCACATCCGGGATCAATACTTTGATTTCTTCGGCTGGTAAATCGTATTGCTCCACGCTTTTAAATAAATTTCGCAAGCCATACAACGGCGTACGGAGATCATGCGATATAACAGAAAACAATTTCGACTTGAGATTATTGAGCTCAGCAAGTTCTTCTTTTTGTTTTTCAATTTCAAGTGTGTAGCTGTAAAGTTCTTCGTTACTGTTTAAAATTTCAACCTGGTAATCTTTATTTTCTTTTTTTATCAATAACAATCCTGTAAAAATGAGAATGACCGACAGAATATGATTAAATACAAAAAATGGATAGTTGATGTCTGCCATCACAAACGAATAGTCACGTTGTACTACGTACACCATAAAATAACAGATTACAGTAAACCCAGCTACTACAACGAGATGAATCATTTTTTGCAGAAAGAAAACGGCAAATACACCATAGAGTATAAAAAACAATTCGATGCCGACATCGATATTTCCTATGTATACCAGTGATGTAACGGAGGGATACATAATAAAATACCAGATCATGGCAAATTGGTGCTTCCGAAAATAATTCGCAACCAGTACAACGAGGCTGATAAATGCCGGGGAAACAGCAACAATCCATGCAATTAAGGGAAGATAGCCTTCGTTCATCCAGGCAAGAACTGAAACGGTTATACCGGTAGCAAGCCCGATGAAATTTAAAAGATTAAAAATTGACAGACGACTTGCTGCGTAGCTATCCATATCGTGGAAATAGCCAATACGGCGGATAGATTGAACAAAAGCTGAAAGTGGCTTCAAAAATGAAACGTGCAGTGCAACACTCATTTTACTCAGTTTAAATGGGTAACGAAATAAGTTTTCAGCAGGTTGGATCTATGCGTGTTTTTCGAAGGATACGAATTGATATACGTAGTACTTCCACGTATGGATTTCTGCGCTGGAGAAAACGTAAAAAAACTGAAAATGGTATCGACTGAAGACAGAATTGATTGAAAACGTGAATGTTGTCTGTTTTTTAGTCGTATCAATCATTTACTTTGAACAGGAATTGAACCGTTACGGTTGATTCCTGGGTAGATTTATCGAATTGAATGTTGCGTAAATAATTGGTTATCGCATTGGCATAAGCCTGGCTTACGGAAGTAGATCCGGGACCAATTCGAACAAAAGTACCACGTCCATCAGGAGACACTTTAATAATGGCATTAATGGTTGCTTTTTCCAGATCACCGTCAAATGAATAATACTTTACAATCTTGCGATTCCCACTTGTAACTCTTGGCCCACCTGTTCCTGTACCGCCCGATCCGTTATAATTATCACTGTTGGGATTACCACTGGCTTTCCCCTGATCGCCAGTACCACCGGCCACGCCTTGGTTACGGCTGTTGTTGTAGGTATCTGAATTATTACCACCGGTTCCTGTACCACCACCATACACTGCTTTGGGTTTGGGTGGTGCCGGCTTGGGATTTACAACAGTTGTTGTTGCGGGTTTGGTTGTTGTAACCGGAGGATTATCTTTTGGAACAACCTTGGCCGGCTTTGTTACTTTCGCAG
>CAYMSG010000463.1:0-3059 GCA_964392955.1 uncultured Chitinophagaceae bacterium
ATGTATTTCCTGTCATGGTGGTGTAAAAGCAAAAGGGGGCTTCAGTGTATTGTTTCGTGATGAAGCATTGGCAAAAACAGAATCCGGCAAACCAGCGATCATTCCCGGCGATCCCGGAGCCAGTGAAATGATCCGGCGAATTACAATTAATGATCCGGAAGAACGGATGCCGTACAAGCATGAACCGTTAAGCAAAGAAGAAATAAAGATTTTAAAACAATGGATCAAACAAGGTGCAAAATGGGGCGATCATTGGGCGTATCTACCTGTGAAAGAAACTTCAGTGCCAACCATTACTGATGTATGGATTCGTAATGATGTTGACAAATTCATTTTTGCAAAACTCAAAGAGCAACAATTAAAACCTTCACCTGAAGCGGATAAGCCTTCACTATTGAGAAGGGTAAGTCTTGATTTGATTGGTATGTATCCATCCGACGCTGTTGCAAACCAATTTTTGCAAAGCACAAATGAGAAAGGATATGAAATATTGGTGGATTCATTACTTGCATCGCCACGGTTTGGTGAACGGTGGGCATCACTGTGGCTGGATCTTTCACGATATGCTGATACGAAAGGGTATGAATCGGATGAAGGCCGTATCATCTGGAAATACAGGGACTGGCTCATCGATGCATTCAATCAGAATAAACCGTACAACGAATTTTTAGTGGAACAACTGGCCGGTGATCTGCTTCCTGATCCAACCGATGCACAATACATTGCTACTGCTTTCCACCGCAATACGATGAATAATATGGAAGGCGGAACTGATAACGAAGAGTTCAGAACTGCGGCTGTCATTGACCGGGTAAATACAACATGGGAATCACTGATGAGCACCACATTCAGTTGTGTGCAATGTCACAGTCATCCATACGACCCCATCAAACATGAAGAGTATTACAAGTTCCTGGCGTATTTCAACAATACAAGGGATGAAGATGTGCCGGCAGAGTATCCATTGCTGCGGGAGTACAATGATACGTTGAAGCAAACGTTGAATGAAGTAGTTGAATGGGTACGCAAATATGCTTCACCAGCTGAAGCTGACAGGACTAAACTTTTTCTCCGTACCTGGCAGCCGTCCGTTAATTCAACTACAGCTGACAGTTTAACGAATGCAGTGATCGGTAATAATAACTATGCATTGATGATGCTGAATTATTCTTCAGCACGATTAAAGCACATTGATCTGCAACATTCAAATCAACTCATTTTTAATTTCATTTCAAGGATCAACGGAGGTGTATTGAAATTTCGTACCGATCGTCAGGATGGACCTGTTTTTGCAAGCGTACCGTTGCAGAAAATGAATACATTTCAAAAGTTTTTCCTTTCGTTTACACCACAACAAGGCATTCATGACGTATATGTAACGTATGAAAATGCAACATTACCTGCCAACAGTAAAGAGTTTGCACTCATTTTCGATTGGTTTGCATTCGTGAATGAATTGCCCGGAAAAACTGAACCGGGATTTGCCAACATCAGTAAGGCATTCCGCACACTCCTGGATGCTCAAACAATTACTACTCCGGTAATGGTTGAAAATCCAAAATGGATGTGGCGCACCAGTAATGTATTTGAGCGTGGTGCGTGGACGAGTAAAGGAGAAGAAGTGCAGCCGGATGTTCCACAAACATTTGCCTTTGCCATGCCGGCGAATGCACCTAAAAACCGGTTGGGGTTAGCCATGTGGTTAACAGATAAAAAAAATCCATTGGTATCCCGCACATTGGTCAATCGGTTTTGGGAACAGTTGTTTGGAACAGGCATTGCCGAAACATTGGAAGATATGGGTACGCAAGGAGCGCCACCCACGCACCAGGAATTACTCGATCATCTTTCATGGAAATTAATGAATGAGTATAAATGGAGCATGAAAGCGTTGTTGAAGGAATTGGTGATGAGTGCAACCTACAGACAGGATTCTAAACTCACCGAAGAGATCAAACAAAAAGACTTATTCAATCGCTATTATGCACGGGGTCCAAGAGTACGATTGAGTGCAGAACAATTACGTGATCAGCATTTGTGTATTAGTGGAACCATGAGTGCTAAAATGTACGGTCCCGGGGTAATGCCTTGGCAACCGGAAGGTATTTGGTTATCGCCTTACAATGGTGCACAATGGAAATCAAGTGAAGGCGAAGATCAATACAGGAGAGCTGTATACACGTATTGGAAACGCACAGCACCTTATCCTTCCATGATCGCTTTTGATGCAGTTGATAAAGTTGTATGCAATGCACGCCGCATCCGCACCAACACACCCTTACAGGCACTGGTTACGTTAAACGATTCAGTTTATCTTGATCTGTCACGGCATTTTGCCTATCGCATGCAGAAAGAAGCGGGAAAAAATCCGGAGCAGCAAATTGCAAAAGGATATGAATTGATGTTGTATAAAAAAATTGATGCGGCAAAACTGAAAACATTTACCAATCTCTATCAAACGGCATACAAGGAATACAAAAGCGATCAAATAAAAACACGTGAGCTGATAGGAAGAGATGGAGAGCACAACAATGCAGAAACAGCGGCATTGGTAGTAGTAGCAAATGCTATGTTGAATATTGATGAAGTGGTTATGAAAAATTGAGAAAAAGCTATGAGCCTTTAGCTTTGAGCTGCGAGCAAAGTGTATTAGGCTCACCGCTCGTCGCTCAAAGCTCGCAGCTATCAAACAAACAATATGACTCAAAAAGAACTACACACCCAACGGATGGTGAAAGAAGCGCAGGAAGCACAACTGCGCTTGCATACACGCCGGCATTTCTTAAAAGAAAGTGCAATGGGGCTTGGTGCGTTAGCTATGGGATCGCTGCTTGGCAGTTGTGGAAGTAAGTCAACAGTAACCAACCCGATTGTGTTTGACCCTGCGCATCCGTTGTTGCCAAAATCGCCACCGTTCATTGGCAGGGCAAGAAGTGTAATTTACCTGCACATGGCCGGTGCTCCTTCGCAACTCGAGTTGTTTGATTACAAACCGGAGTTAATGAAAATGGATGGACAGGATTGTCCGCCATCATTGCTGGAAGGAAAAAAATTTGCAT
>CAYMSG010000464.1:0-3052 GCA_964392955.1 uncultured Chitinophagaceae bacterium
CGATGGTAGCGGCCAATGTTTTGGAATTGGTTACTTCACCATACAGCTCAAACAGTTTGTGCAACTGTTGCTGCGAATAAGTTTGCAGAATGATGGCAGCTGTTAACGGCTGCATGGGATCCATGCGCATATCCAACGGACCATCAAACCGGGTAGAAAAACCTCTTGCGCCTTCATCGAACTGGTGACTGGATACGCCCAGATCGGCCAGCACGCCATCCACTTTTTCAAAACGGTTGAGTTTTAAAAAACGGCTGATGTGTTTGAAGTTGTGCGGCACAAAAACAAGGCGTTCATCGTCGGGCAGATTTCGTTTGGCATCGGGATCCTGATCAAATGCAACCAGTCGACCATCGGGTCCTAATCGTTTTAAAATCTCCCTGCTATGCCCGCCACCACCAAATGTGCAATCAACATACACGCCATTGGGCTGTATATTCAAAGCATCCACTGCTTCCATGAGCATTACCGGAATGTGATATACATCCGCTTGCTCATTGTTTGCTCCATCTTCTGCAGGCAGTATCGTTTTCTTTTTTGCCATGCACCATTACTGCAATGGAGGTTTCACCATAACCTCATTCGCCAGACTACTGAAATCGTCGGCTGAAAGGGTATCAAAGAACTGTTTGTACTTATTACTATCCCAAATTTCAATTTTGTCGCCCTTGGCGAATAACACCATGTCTTTACCCAGCCCGGCATACTCCTTCAACTGTTGCGGTACCAATAAACGACCTGCCGAATCAAGTTCCACCACCGTAGCACCGTTCAAAAAGTAGCGTTGAAATTGCCTTACCTTCGGATCAAAATCATTTAACTGACTGATGCGGGCAAATATGGGTTCCCACTGTTTCATATGGTATAAACTGAGACAAGCGTCCAGGCCACGGCTCACTACAAATTGGGTGTTCCAGTCTTCCGGCAATTGCTTTTTAAAGCCAGCCGGGAGCAGGAATCGACCTTTTGCGTCGAGTGTAACCTCATATTCTCCCAGAAAACCAATCATTTAGAATGAATTAATTCGTTTTAAACACATTTACACACAAAATAACACTTTTTCCCACTTTCAACACAAATGGGCGAAGGTTTATTTTTTCCACACGGGTAAAAGCCAATGCAGGCAAGGATTACAAGGCATTTTTGATGAATTTTCTGTGAAGTGAATGTGGATAGCACTGTATTACCTGTGGAAAACCGTCGGAAAACTGTGAATTAAGAGAATCGGTTTGAAGTATGTTGAAGGAAAAGAAGGAGAAAAGATTAAATACACTTGCGTGGAAAGAAACAGGATGCTGAGCAGAAAGCATTGCTCAATTTGCGGGATTATAAACCCACCTTACTAATGAAACAGTAGTAAGTTGTTGGCTGAACTTATGAAAATGAGAACTGAATCGGCTGACAGATTCTCTTGCATTATTTCTTCAACGGTAAATCAACAGTAAACGTGCTGCCTTTGCCTAATACACTATCTACTTTTACTTTGCCGCCATGTGCTTCCACCATTGTTTTTACATAACTCAAACCAAGACCAAAGCCTTTTACATTATGTACATTCCCGGTATGGGCACGGTAAAATTTTTCAAACACACGGGCCAGTGTTTCTTTGTTCATACCAATGCCATGATCTTCCACCGTAATACGAATAGACTTGCCAATATTTTTCGTGGAGATATTTAACTGAAACGAATCATCTTTTGAGTATTTCAATGCATTGTCAACAAGATTGTTGATGAGATTGGTGAGATGTACTTCATCTGCCTCCATGAGATCGTTGGCAGCATTTAACTGTACATCTACTTTTCCCTGCTTCTCTTCGATCTGTAGTTGAAGATTGTTCAATACATTTTTGATGATGGCATGTACATGTAATTCACGCAGGTTCAACTGCACTTCCTGCCGTTCCATTTGGGCTGCCTGCAGAATGGATTCCACATGCTTGTTCATCCGTTTGTTTTCATCTTTGATCATGTTGGTGAAGTAGCTCATCTTTTCCGGGTTACTGAGCACTTTTTCATTCCGGAGTGCATCTACTGCCAATGAAATAGTGGCCAATGGCGTTTTCAATTCATGCGTCATGTTATTGATAAAATCATTTTTCATGTCGCCCAGTTTTTTCTGCCGAAGTAATGTTCTTACGGTAAGAAAAAACGCTGTTACTATGATGAGTGTAAACAACACAGAACCGGCGATCATCCATCCCAACGATTGGATCACATAACTTTTTACATCGGGTACCACAATTACAAATACTTCATCGGGCGCAAGACTTTCCAATATGCTTCCACTGCTGGCCACTAACGGATACCAGGCTTTTAAATTATGCACTGTATCCGACGCCATTTCCATAAAGCGTGGCGATTTTAATTCGTAATGCCCAAACACATTATCACTGGCTACTGCAAATTCAAATTCAGTATCCTTTAGATTCTGTCGCTGAAATGCTTTTTGCAGCTTTTCTTTTATTTCAAAAATGGTAAACCGGTTGGTTACTGAAAATTGTTTGTAGATATCGTATCCATCGCCGGGAAACTTCATGCCGGGCATCCGACCCAGGTTGTTAAACGCATCACTCCGCTGCACCACCAGTTCTTCGCCCACACTTTGAATAACGGCCGATAATTTTTCTTTCAACTGTTCTTCCCGCAACAATGCAAGATTGCGCAGCCAGGATACCTGTACATAGATGATACCCAGCAACGACAATGTGATCAAAGCTATGATGACGGGAAAAATTTTTTTCATGTGAGCTGTTTACATTTGAGTGGTTACATGAACCTGCAATGTCTGCAAAAATACCCGTGAAAGTAACAGGAAATAACTGATTTAAAAAGGCCGGTGTTTTTTAACGTGGTTTTGACAGAAGCCTGCTAAAAAAAATGAAAAATTGAAAATTCATTTGTAAATTAATTCTATGATTGAACCAGGTACCGGCATATTACTCATCTCCGATCCTTTTTTAAAAGACCCCAACTTTATGCGTACGGTTGTGTTGCTTTGTGAACACAAAGACGAAGGCAGTTTTGGGCTGGTGATTAACCGAACGTTTGAA
>CAYMSG010000465.1:0-3034 GCA_964392955.1 uncultured Chitinophagaceae bacterium
TGCCTGCTACTTCACGCAGGTAATGCTGACAGGAAGCAATTAATTCGCCGGGAATAATTCCATCTTTCAGTATCTGCTGTTCATGGTAGATGTCTTTTAAAAAAAGGTTCAACGCTTTTAACCGTTGTGTAATTCCTTTTTCTACATGCTCCCATTCAGCAGCAGTAATAATGCGGGGAAGAATATCGAAGGGAAAGATGCGTTCAATACCTGCATCATCACTGTACACAGTAAAGGTGATGCCCTGGTTCATAAACAGTTCACCAGCCAGTTTGTGTTTGAAATGCAGTTCATCAATACTATGCTCCCGTATTGTTTCAACCAGCTTTTGATAGGGCAGCCTTATGTGGCCGCTCTCCTGCATTTCGTCAAACAATGCAGGGCCGGTCTGATAATGCTTTATCAGTTGTTCGCTGTCCATCATGATTTTGAGTGTTAATAAAACAAAAAGAGTTGCATACGCACAGTATTATGTACGGCAGGCAACTCTTTGCTCAATTTAGGGAAAACAGCTTAGTTGATGAAATAAATTATACAGCTTTCAATAAAAAATCTTTCAACGCTTCAAATGAAACATCCATAACCGTTGTTTTCTTTGGCAGGTCAATAATTTCCTTTACTGCGTCAGGCAATGGGATGGTTTGATTCAATACAGGTTCCACCACATCATAAAACTTCACCGGATGAGCCGTTTCAAGGAAAATACCTTTTTGCGTTGGGTCGCCGGCAGCAGATAAATATCGCTCCAATGCCAAATACCCAACTGCACCATGCGGATCAAGTGTATATCCTGATTCATCATACACACGCTTCATGGTTAGTTTTGTTTCTTCATCGGTTATACTTATGCTGCTGAATTTCTCTTTCAATTGCGGAAACTGTTGATGAAACAATTCAAGGATGCGAACGAAGTTACTGGGATTACCCACATCCATTGCATTACTGATGGTTGCAACAGCAGGTTTTGGTTGGTATTGCTGCGATTGCATGAAGTTGGGAACAATATCGTTTGCATTACAGGCTGCAATAAAATGTTTTACCGGCAAGCCGCTCATGTGTGCCAAAATACCGGCACAGATATTTCCGAAGTTGCCACTAGGCACACAAATAACGGGTGGCTGATCTTTTTGCTTCCATTGTTTGTAGGCAAAGAAATAATAAAACTGTTGCGGCAACCACCTGGCTACGTTAATGGAATTGGCTGATGTAAGAAATAATTGTTTGTTCAATTCTTCATCTGTAAACGCCTGCTTCACCAGTTGCTGACAATCATCAAAAGTTCCGTTTACTTCCAATGCATGAATATTGTTGCCAAGTGTGGTGAGTTGTTTTTCCTGCACACTGCTTACTTTTCCGCTTGGATAAAGAATCACCACCTCCACTCCTTCTACATTGTAAAAACCATTGGCAACAGCACCACCCGTATCGCCACTGGTTGCAACGAGGACGGTAACCTTACCGGTCTGGCCGCTTTGAGCGGCCTGACCTTCACGAACAAATTGCCCCAAACACCTGCTCATAAAACGAGCTCCCACATCTTTAAACGCCAATGTTGGTCCGTGAAATAATTCAAGTGAAGAGATATTATCTGTTACAGCTACCAGCGGTATTGGAAAATTGACTGTTTCTGAAACAATACGAAACAATTCATCTTCCGCAATTTCATCGCCGACATACGGTTTGATCACACGAAACGCAATTTCTTCGTTGCTGATGTTTTCGATGTTGTTGATCAAATCTTTATCAACCTGCGGAATAAACTCAGGAAAATACAATCCTTTATCCGGCGCTTGCCCCAGGATGGTTGCTTCTTTGAATGAAGCGATGGGTGATTGTTTATTTAAACTATAGTAATTCAAGTTGGAAGGTTAATTGGTTGTTATGTTATTTGGTTATAAAGCTGACTTGTTGAAAAGACAACGAGCGGTTTACTCATTATTCATCACTCATCATTCATTACCTCTACCCCCTGTTTCGAAATAGATGTTACGTATGTTTTATACTCTATTCCCAAGCGATGAAATACTTCCTGCATGATGGCTTCAACATTTTTGGCTGTTGTTTCTTCTTTACACAACATAAAAATTGATGGACCGCTGCCAGAAATACCCCCGCCCAATGCTCCGGCTTCTTTGCTCCTGGTTTTAATTTCATCAAAGCCGGGAATCAAAATACTCCTTACTGGTTCAATGATCACATCTTCCAGGCTTCTGCCGATCAGATCAGTATCGCCTTTTTCAAAACCTGCAACGAGCCCTGCAATATTGCCCCATTGTTTAATAGCATCTTTCAGCAACACTTCTTTGCGAAGAATCTGTCGTGCATCACTTGTCTTTACCTCTATCTGCGGATGTACCACTGTTACAAACAACGAAGGCGAATTCAGCGGCACAATATCCAATGGATGAATGGAACGAATTAATGTAACACCACCCGTAATACAGGGTGTAATATTATCGGCATGCTTTACGCCACTAGCCAGTTTCTCACCATGCATAGCAAACTGCACCAACTCATCATTCGTGAAACGGTTTCCCAGTAACAGATTAGCTGCAACTGCTGCACCGGCAGCACTCGCAGCACTCGAACCAAGTCCACTACCCGGTTTTATATGCTTTTCAATTTCCACTTCAAAGCCAACTGTAGTACCCAGCTTTTCCATGATCTCCAACAACACCACTCCTGCCACATTTTTTGTTGCTTCGGTTGGTAAGTTGTAATCGTCTTTATTGCTGATGATGACTTTCGGCTCATCGATCAATTTCAGTTTCATGATATCGTACGGCTCTTTCAGGGCCATACCCAATATATCGAAACCGCAAACGAGGTTGGCAACAGTGGCCGGACATTTCACTACTACTTCTTTCATAGAATTATTTTTGAGCTGCTCTTAAAATATCCGCAAATACACCACTTGCAGTTACTTCCGCACCGGCACCTGCACCTTTCACTACCATTGGTTGTTCTTTATAACGATCGGTGTAGAACAGTACCACATTGTCTTTACCGTACAAATGATAGAGATCGTGTTGCG